>JANMUW010000460.1:0-1959 GCA_031392105.1 Acidobacteriota bacterium
CCGCTTATGCGGAACGACCTGCTGGATAAACCGGTCGACGAACTTGAACTTTCGGTTCGCTCGTACAATTGCCTGAAGAATGCCGATATCCGTTCGATCCGTGATTTGATCAAACGCAGCGAGAAAGACATGCTCGGCACAAAGAACTTTGGCAAGAAATCGCTTACTGAGATCAAGGATCTGCTTCACGGCATGGGCCTGGATTTTGGAATGGACTTTGACGAGCAGGGAAATCCGATACCGGGCTCCGGCGGAAGAGATTTAGATTAGAGTTCCTGGTTTCTAGTTTCTGGTTCCTCGTTTGAACTAGAAACTAGCGACTAGAAACGAGAAACTTTGATATGAGACATTTAAAGGCACATCGTAAATTGGGCAGAACAACGGAGCACCGGATGTCGATGCTTCGCAATCTTGCGACTTCACTTGTAAACGCCGAAAAGGAGCATATCGTCACTACGGTGCCGAAGGCTAAAGAGCTCCGCCCGTTTGTGGAGAAAGCCATCACGCTTGCGCGAAAGGCTCAGGTACTCGAGGGTGATAATTCGAAGCTAAGGGAAGTACATCTTCGTCGACAGGCCGCCCGGTTTTTCCACGCGGGAAATAGCACGTTCAAAGTTGCGACGAGCCGCTTTCGCGGCAAGAAGGGCGTAGAGAAAGATCCGATCGAACGGACAGCCGGTGTTGCCGCCGTGAAGCGTTTATTTGACGAACTCGGTGTTCGCTACAAAGATCGTAACGGCGGCTACACGAGAATCATCAAGCTTGGCCGGCGTTCGGGCGATAATGCCGAGATGGCAGTGATCGAACTGGTTGATAACCCGCGCGAGATGGCGGCGAAAGGCTAACACCTGAAGGAGTAAGTGCACGATGAGTGAAATTACGGCTTCTGCGAAGGCTGAGGAATCCGATAAATCCGGAGCGAAGACCAAGCGTGGTGCGAAGAAGGATATTAACGATCCGTCGTTCAATATGGACGAGATCCGCGAGCTCGCCGATCTTGTCGAGGAGTATGCCCTCACGGATTTCGAGTTCGAGAATGAGAATATCCGTGTTCGTTTGAGCAAGATGTCGGGTTCGCCCGTCATTCAACAGACCGCACCGGTTCAGATGTCGTCTGCCGCGCAGGCGCCCCAAACAGGAGCCGAAGCCGCACATACCGCTCCGGCGGTTGCCCCGGAAGAGGACCTTTACAAGATCACTTCACCAATTGTCGGGACTTTCTATCGTTCGCCGGGACCCGATAAAGAGCCATACGTCAAAGAAGGTAGTACCGTCACGCCTGAAGGCGTAGTCTGCATCGTCGAAGCGATGAAACTGATGAACGAGATCCAGGCTGAAACTTCCGGCGTAGTCGTTAAGGTCTACGTCGAGAATGGGCAACCGGTTGAGTATGGCCAACCGCTGTTCGGTATACGGAAGTAAATATAGATAGCCACAGAGCACACAGAGATTTTGAGTCCGCCGTCTTGCGACTGCCGTCCTGAAATTTCCTCTGTGATCTCTGTGGCTAAATTCTTATGACGCGAGAAATTCGCAAAATATTGATCGCCAATCGCGGCGAGATCGCGTGCCGGATCATCTGGACGTGTAAGGAGATGGGAATAAAAACCGTCGCCGTGCACTCCGAGGCCGACCGCGAGGCGCTGCACGTGCGCTATGCCGATGAGGCACTTTGCATCGGCCCGCCACCGTCTGCTCTCAGTTACCTGAATATCCCGTCGATCATCAGCGCGGCTGAAGTAACAAACGTCGATGCGATCCACCCCGGCTACGGATTTCTCGCTGAGTCAGCCACGTTCGCAAAGATCTGCGAAGACTGCAACATTAAATTTATCGGTCCGCGCGCGGATGTCATTGCGATGATGGGTGACAAGGTCGAAGCCCGACGGACCATGCAGGCCGCCGGTGTGCCGATCCTGCCGGGCAGCCCGGAACCGATCGAGTCGGTGGAAGGGGCGA
>JANMUW010000520.1:0-4416 GCA_031392105.1 Acidobacteriota bacterium
AACATTCTTCCGCATCCAATCGTTCGACCACTTGATCGCGAGGGCCGGCAGTAGGGAAGGATTGGATTCACGGATCAGATCAACCGCCTTTTCGCGTTCAGCTCGATCGACCAACTCCTGGGCCGAGCCGGTTACGATAACACTCCGCCAGGCTCCTGTGTCGAGGAGTTCCTCGACCTGAAGACAGATCTGGGCATTGTGACGGATGATCTCGGATTTCAAGCCTTCGGTCGTGTACACGAAGATCTTGGATCCGTCACAAACGTAATAAATAGGCACAACATAAGGCTGGCCGTCGCGGCAACAAGCGAGATGGCCGAAACCTACCCGTTTGAGCAGCTCGTAGATCTCGCCATCTCGCATTTCAAGTATTTCTAGCATGGATTATTCACACGATCCCGCGCGCTCCGTGTGGAAGTGGTTTTGTTAAGCCGCCTTTAAAATCCGGAAACCCTTTGTGGAAGTTTCTCGTGTTGCTTGAATGGCGACGGGTCTCGGTTTCGAGACGGGCGCAGTAGCCTGCTGGTGAACCATTGTTGGAAGCACGCCCATCATCCCCATAAAGACTAGACCGAGCGCGACAAATCCCAGCCACACGATGCTCAACATCGTAAGATTACCTGTTGCGAAAAGAATAAGAGCAGCAAGGGCATATAGCCCCCAGGTCGACCAATAAATTTTAATAAGCATATTCAGATCTCCTCTCGATGATCAATGTCCAACGCCTTTGACGCCCGGTCATCGCTATTCATTTCGCAAGAAGCATTCCAATTGATAAAGCCTGCATTTGCTGGGTAGTTGGATTTTGGTCGTGAAAAAATTCGCGGTTTTGAGCGGGCGCAGTGTGTGATTTTTCCTGCCTGTGGCCGACGCTCAGTGAACAGGTTCTAATAACGACAATTATTCTTCGAATCGGACGGAGTGCCAGGGATTTGTCGCTGGTGCAAGTCCTAGCTTGATCGCGATTTTTACCAGGTCGGCAAGCGAGTCGACCTTCATCTTTTGCGTTACTTTTCCGCGGTGGGCCTTAACGGTGATCTCGCTGATACCGAGCTTAATACCGACCTGCTTGTTCAGCATTCCCGAAACGACCATTTCCATAACCTCGCGCTCGCGGGGGGTGAGGGAGTCATAATATTTGCGCAGTTCCCGGAGTTCCGACTCGTCGCCCATAGCCGCCGAGCTTCTTTTTATCGCGTACTTGATCGCGCTTATGAGAGCCTCGTCGTCGATCGGTTTCGTTAAGAACTCGACAGCTCCGGCCTTCATCGCCTGCACGGTCATCGGTACGTCGCCGTGACCGGTAATGAAGATTATCGGCATGTCCGTCCGATCCACAGCGACGAGCTTTTGTAGATCGAGACCGTTTAGATCGGGAAGCGAGACATCCAGCACTAGGCAGCTCGGCACATCGACCCGCGGGCGTGCGAGAAACTCCTTAGCAGAAGCAAACGTTTCAGTCTTCAGTCCAACGAAACTTAGCAGTGACTCGAGCGACTCGCGGACCGAGATGTCATCGTCCACTACAAATACTATCGGAGCGGCCGCCGAAGAAGGCGTTAATTGTGCAGCATTCATGTCCATCGAATTAGCTCAATTTAAAAACACGTTGTCGAGGGCGTCCAGTAGCGCTTTCTCCGAGAACGGTTTTAGTAAGCAGTCCACCGCCCCGCTTTCCATCATTCGGGGACGCGTTGTCGCGTCTCCGTGTGCCGTTATAAAGATGATCGGGATGTTGTGACCGCGACGTTGCAATTCTGTTTGGACCGCAGGCCCGTTCATTCCCGGCATTGCGACATCGAGTATCAGACAGCGAGTGCGTCCGATGCTGTCCGAGGCAAGAAAATCTTCGCCCCCCGCAAACGCTTCAACATCGAAGCCAAACTCTTTCAGCAGGTCGGGCAGCGACTCGCGAACCGATTCATCATCATCTACTACCGATATAAGCGCTCGTGGGATCATCTTAAACATTCCTCCTTGTGTCTTTGTCATTGCTCGAAACGGCGGCGATAACCGGTTCGGTGACCTTGCCCGTGGGTGAGCACGGAACAGAAAAATAAAAAGTAGCTCCGGGCCCGTCGTTCGGAGTTGCTCCGATCTGGCCCTGATGTACCTCGATGATAGAGCGGCTGATCGATAGCCCGATACCCATGCCGGTGCTTTTTGTCGTGAAGAACGCGTCAAAGAGTTGGTTCAACGTTTCGGGTCCGAGGCCCACGCCGGTGTCACGGACGCTGAGGCGGACGTGATCGTTTTCATCGCGTTCGGTTTTGATCGTCAGCTCACGCGGACGGTCGTCGACGGCGCTCATCGCATCGGCGGCATTGAGTAACAGGTTGAGTATCACCTGCTGCAGTTGGACGCGATCGCCCATGACCGGTGTGAGATCTTTCGCAAGCTGCGTTTGTACGAGGACCTTGCCTCGCTGCAACTCGCTTCGCGACATAGCGAGCACTTCTTCCGTCGCGTCGTTCACGTCTATCGATTCGATGACCGAATCTTTCTTTCCAAACAAAGCACGCAACCGCGTTATCACATCGGATGCCCTTCTCCCGTCGCGTATCGTTCTCTGCGCAGTCTTGAGCGCCCCTTCGATATTCGGCGGATCGGCCGCAAGCATCCGAAGGCATGTGCTGGCATTTGTGATAATGCCCGACAGCGGTTGGTTTACTTCATGTGCGATCGAAGCGGTCAACACGCCAAGGGTCGACGCTCGTGCTACATGAGCCAACTCGGACCGAGCTTTGCCCAAGGCTTCCTCCGAGCTCCGGCGTTCCGTCACGTCCTGCACCGCGCCGATGTACTCGACTTGACCGTCCTTATTGGCAGCGCGATGTGCGATCAGGTGGAGGTGCTTTACGGTTTCGTCGGGCATCAGAAGGCGGTGTTCGTATTCAAGATCGCTGACGCCGCTTCGGGCGCGCTCAACCATGTCAAAAAGCATGGGGAGGTCGCTCGGATGAACTCGAGAGGAGATCCGGTCCAATGTGATCGTAAGGTCCTGATCAAACTCGAATATCCGGTAAAGCTGTTCCGACCACGTGATCTCATTTGCGTCGACGCTCCAGGAAAAATTACCGATCCGGCTGAGGTGCTGGCCCTCCGCGAGAAACGCCTCGCTGCGCCGAAGTTCCTCGTCGACGAGTTTTCTCGACGTTACATCAGACGTGAATCCAACCATTCGAAGGGGCTTGCCATGATGGTCAAAAAACATCTGTCCTTTCGTCGAAAGCCAGTGAAGTGTTCCGTCGGGCCAAACAACGCGAAACTCCGCTGCCACTTCGCCCGTTTCATGTGCGCGTTCGATAGCCTCGCGCACACGAGCCCAATCGGGACGATAAATCAAGTTCTTCCAACTCTTATATTTTCCGTCAAAACTTCCCGGCGATAGTCCGTACAAAGCTTCCTGTTCAGGTGACCAATTATTCACATCATCCTGGATATACCAGTCAAACGCCATAGCACGAGCCGCCTTCTGTGCGAGGTCAAGGAGATCTTGTTTTGCCTGCAATGTCTCAACGGTCTTCTTGCGTTCGGTAATGTCTTCGTGAATCGCAATAACGTATCTGGGCTGACCGGCACCATCCCGCAGAAGCGTGAATATTACGTTGGCCCAAATTGACCTGCCACTTCTCAGGACAAAATGTTTTTCCATTCGAAGCGTGTCAACTCTTCCTTCACAAAGCTCGCGAAACGTGCGTGCGTCGGATTGACGGTTAGCCCCGTATGTCAACCGATCGAATGTCTCGTAACGGCCAAGTTCCTCTTCCGTACAATCCAGCATCTTTTGCAAAGCGCGATTGTTTTGGATCGGCTCACCGAGGGCAAGATCGAGCAATGTAATGCCGGTTCCGGCCTCGTCAAAGATCGCCCGGAAACGCTGCTCACTTTCCTTGATCAACGTCTCTCCTAGTTTTCGATCATCGATGTCGGTGTTTGTCCCGTACCATTTAACGATCTCACCCGCCTCATTTCGGAGCGGGCTTGCGCGAAAAAGGAACCATCGGTAGGCGCCGTCAACCCTGCGCAGACGAGCTTCGGTTTCGCCCGCTTTTCCGGAGGCCCTAATGCTTTGCCATCTGTAACCAAGGCCTGCCCGGTCATCGGGATGCACCGAAGCCGTCCATCCCCAACCCTTTGCTTGTTCGGTGGAGAGGCCCATGTAATCGAGATAGTGTTGATTAAAGAAATCGGCGCTGCCGTCTGTATGAGCCGACCATGCAAAGGCCGGGATCGTATTGATGATGTGCGTAAGATCGAGCTCGCGGGCCGTCAGCGCTTCGTCGGCGCGCTTTCGGTCATCGATATCGATCTGCAAGTGAAACCAGCGAAGAATCTTCCCTTGTTCATCTCGCAACGGAAGACCGAGCACATTGAACCATCGATAAACACCGTCTGCTCCGCGATGCCGGCTCT
>JANMUW010000529.1:0-2961 GCA_031392105.1 Acidobacteriota bacterium
GCGCTTACCGCCTACCTGAACATCCCGGCGTTTATTGTGACGCTCGGCGGATTGCTCGCGTGGCGGGGTGCGGTGAAATGGCTACTTAGCGGAAACACGATCCCGATATCCGAGGATTCGTTCAAGGCCATCGGGCAAAGCAATCTGTCCACGACCTCCGGTTGGATACTCGCCACCGTTGCGATCTTGTTCGTCCTATTCATGGCGTACCGCCGGGCGATCGCTGTTAAGGAATACGGACTCGGCGAACCAAACTATTTGAAAGAGGCCGTCGGGGCGATCATTCCCATCGGGGCGATCGCAGCTTTTATCTGGGTCATGAATGCGTATCAGGGTGTGCCGATTCCGGTCCTGATCCTGCTGGCCGTCGCCCTTCTCGGTGCGTTTCTTACGAACTCGACAACGTTTGGACGATATCTCTACGCCATCGGCGGCAACGCCGATGCGGCTCGCCTGTCCGGCATCAACAACAAGCGAAATGTCCTGAAGGTGTACGCCCTCCTCGGAGCATTGACCGGTGTCGCTTCGCTGATCTTCACAGCTCGCGTCGGAAGTGCGGCGCCCGATGCGGGTGTGCTGAAAGAGCTCGACGCGATCGCGGCCTGCGTCATTGGCGGAGCTTCGCTCGTCGGCGGACGCGGCACGATCTTCGGTGCATGCATCGGCGCGCTGATCATGGCGAGCCTCGACAACGGAATGTCACTTCTCAACGTCCGCGATTTCATGCAGGACATTATCAAAGGTTCGATACTCGTCGCAGCCGTTGGTCTGGATATGGCTGGAAGGAAACAAGGGTAGTCCGATTGCGGATTTCGGCTTGCGGATTGCGGGTTTGATCCGGCGCACGGCCAATCCGCAATCCGAAATCCCAAATCCGCAATCGGACTATCCACCGATAAAACTCATCGAGCGTGAGGCTGGTACGAATTCGGGATCATTTATCCGATGACGCGGTTCTTTTTTCAGGGTGACGTGCTGGATGAATTCAACCAGTTCAGACCGCGTCGCACCACTGCGAAGATAATCCCGGAGGTTATGCTCGACGGTTGAGAATAAGCAGGTGCGAATCTGTCCATCGGCGGTCAATCGGACTCGCGAGCACTGGCCGCAGAACATCTCAGTCACCGGAGCAATAATTCCGATCCCGCCCGGCTCGCCATCCGCAAATCGATATTTCCACGCTGTCTCGCTTCCACGCGTCGTATCTTTCAGGACCAGCGGGTAGGCGGCGTTGATCTTCTCGAATACCTCCCGTCCCGGAACAACCTTGGAGCGGTCCCAATCGTGACCCGAGTCCAGCGGCATATACTCGATGAACCGCATATCGACATCGTTGTTCCGCGCGAACCGCGCAAAATTGACCAACTCATCGTCATTCACACCGCGTACGATGACGGCGTTGATCTTCACCGGATCAAACCCATAAGAGCGCGCCGACTCGATCGCTTCAAAAACTTCTTCCAGATTGTCAACGCCGGTGATCTCACGAAAGCGTCGCGTATCGAGCGTATCGAGGCTGATCGTCATCCGGTCGAGCCCCGCATTTTTCAGCATCTCAGCCTTACGCCGGATGTCGAATCCATTGGTCGTCAGCGCAAGATCCTTGAGCTGAGGCTTGAGCTTCGCTAGTTTTTCGACAAGGCCTTCGAGATTTCTGCGAAGCATCGGCTCCCCGCCGGTCAGTCGCAGCTTCTCGATGCCGAGGGAAACGAAAATTTCCGAGATGTATGCGATTTCTTCAAAGGTGAGGATCGTATCTTTGCGTGCGAGCGGCGGCTCGCCGTTAGGCAGGCAATAGAAACAGCGAAAGTTGCACCGGTCGGTAACCGAGATGCGAAGATCGCGGATGATTCTATTGTGAGCATCTTTCAGCACTGCTTTCATTACCGAATTAATAATTACCCAATTACAAAATTACTTCCAGATAGTTGAATCGTTCGCCAGCTTGTGCGAGTAGTTAGGTAATTATTTAATTCCTAATTTTGTAATTTTTTTAGACTCATCGCGTTCCGCTTCAAACCCGCAAGCTTGGTTCGTTTCATCGCACTTTTTCTAAATCGTTCAGCGTAAGTTTCGGGTGTAAATAATTCTACCACGTCCGGATCTAGCGATGTTTCGCCCCGTCGCGGCTCGAAGCGCTTTTCACCGGTCGGTTGTTCAAAACGGTTCCACGGGCATACATCCTGACAGATGTCGCATCCGTAAAGCCAGCCGTTCTGTCTCGTGGAGATCTCGTTCGGCAGCTCAGGCGACCGCAGCTCGATCGTCGCATACGAGATGCACTTGGTCGAGTCGACGACATACGGCTCGACTATGGCATCTGTCGGGCATGCATCGATGCATGCCGTGCAAGTGCCGCAATGGTCCTCCATCGGTTCGTCGTATTCCAGCTCGAGGTTCAATAATACCTCGCCGAGAAACACCCACGACCCGCAATCCATTGTGATCAGGTTCGAATGTTTTCCTATCCAGCCCAGGCCTGCGCGCTCCGCCCACGCTTTCTCCATTACCGGTGCTGTGTCGACGCACACCATTCCCGATGCTTCCGGGTTCTCGCTGATAATCCAATCGAGCAACGCACGAAGCTTTTCCTTGACGACTTCGTGGTAATCATCACCCCACGCGTAGCGCGAGATTTTGCCGCTTTGATCGGCGTGCTCATGAGGAGTGTAATAGTTGATCGCGACAGAGATCACGGACTTCGCTTCCGGAAAGATAAGCCGCGGATCGGTCCGCTTTTCAGGCCCGCGTTCGAGCCACGCCATCTCACCATGATGTCCGGCGTTCAGCCATTTGAAAAAATGGGCGGCGTCAGCCCCAAGCCGTTCGGCGCGTGCAAACCCGATCTTGTCGATACCCAACTCGTCGGACTTTTGCCTGATCTTTTCGGAAAGCGAAACCACAATTAGATTATCGGGCAATATAAAATGCCAAACAAGATGTTTGCCCGCGAATTACGCG
>JANMUW010000056.1:0-4324 GCA_031392105.1 Acidobacteriota bacterium
AATGGCTGTACGATAGTATATGACGGCATGCCGCTTCAGGGTTAAGATTTCAGTGGTAAACGGTAAGTGCTATGTGGTGAGTGAAGAAATTCTCATCACTTAGCACTTACCGTTTACCGCTCACCACTATGCTGCTAGCTGTTGATATCGGAAACTCCGCGATCAAGTTCGGCCTTTTCGAAGGCGAGAAACTCACTTCAAAGTTTTCAATCCCTACAAATCGCAACGCATCGGCCGGCGACCTCAGGCTTGCTGCCGAAGGACGCGTGCCGGTAACAGTCGACTCGTCAATCGTCTGCTCGGTCGTTCCCGATGTCGACCCGTCGTTCCGCCAGTTCATAAGCGAGACAACCAGCGTCGATCCTATCTTCGTCGACAACTCATTCGACTTCGGACTTAAGATAAATTATGAACCGCTCGAATCGCTCGGCACGGACCGGTTGGTCAATGCATTCTCAGCGGTCGAGAACTACGGCGCGCCTTGCATCGTATGCAGTCTTGGAACGGCAACCACGATCGACGTCGTAAACGATAAGCACGAATTTATCGGTGGCGTCATTGCTCCCGGACTCGAAGCGATGGCCGAGGGCCTCCATTTGAAAGCTCCGAGACTTCCGCATGTCCAGATCGAGAAGTCCGGATCTGTACTCGCCAATTCCACAGTTGAAGCTATCCGGTCCGGTATCTTTCATGGCTATATCGCGATGGTTGATGGGTTGATCAAACGGATACAATCGGAGTCTGGGGTTGCTCGTGTGATCGCGTCTGGCGGGACTGCGGAAATCATTTCTGACGAACTTGGGGGCCTGGCTGTTGTCGATCAGAACCTGGTCCTCGATGGGCTACGAATTCTGCAAGCCAGAACTTAATCAGCACACTCTCGCCAAGTTCGCAAAGAACAGTGTTCTAGTTAACTCGCCGTCGGCAAAAACTTCGGCTTCCTTCGCGCCTTTGTCGCTTGTTCGAACGCGTAAGCGAGGCGGATCAGAATGTGCTCGGTATACGGCTTTCCGAAGAATGAGATTCCGATCGGTAACTCTCGCAGGAAACCGGCCGGTACGGTGATGCTCGGATACCCCGCAACCGCCGCCAGTGAAGAACTTGAAATATAGTTACTGCCGCAGTCGCCGTTGACCCAATCGATCATCCACGTCGGAGCATTTGACGGAGCGACGATCGCGTCGAGCTTGTCCTTGTTCATCGCCGCGTCGATCCCCTCTTCGCGGGTCAGCTTGATGCAAAGCGCTCGGGCATCGAGATATTCTTTTGTCGTCAACGATCCCAACTTCGCCGAGGATTCGAATATCTCCTGCTTGAAGTGCGGCATCTCGCGGGCGGCGTTGTCATTGTTGAATTTGATCAGGTCGTCGAGGTTCTTGTGTTTCGAACCTCGGTTGGCCAGATATTTCTCCAAGCCGTCCTTGAACTCGAACTTGAGAACTTCAAACTCCGCGTCGCCAAATTTTTCCAAATTCGGAAATTTTACATCGACGAGCGTCGCTCCACCCTTCTTCATTGCATCGAGCGCGGCGTCCATTATCTTGTCCACTTCGGCCCGCTTGCCCCAATAGTCGCGAGCAACCCCGATAACAGCGCCTTTCAAACCGTCGGGCTTCAGAAACGTTTCATAGTCCGTACGCCCACTTGTGCCGTTCCTTGCGGTTGCAGGATCGGACGCATCGACCGCGGTCATTGCCGACAAAAGAATCGCCGCGTCCGCCACCGTCCGCGTCATCGGCCCGGCGGTATCCTGTGACGCCGCGATCGGGATCACCCCGCTTCGAGATATCAGTCCAACAGTCGGCTTCAGGCCGACGATCCCGCAGATCGACGACGGGCAAACGATCGAACCATCGGTTTCCGTCCCGATTCCCACGGCCGCAAAGTTCGCCGCGATCGCCGCTCCGGTTCCCGATGACGAACCGCATGGATTGCGATCCAGAATGTATGGGTTGCGAGTCTGTCCACCGCGTCCCGACCAGCCGCTAGTCGAACTTGTCGATCGAAAATTCGCCCACTCACTTAGATTTGTTTTGCCCAGAACGACAACCCCGGCACGACGAAGCTGCTCAACGAGAGATGCATCGCGTTTCGGGACCGGTGCGTCCATCAGAGCGAGGCTTCCGGCTGTCGTCTTCATCTTGTCCGCAGTGTCGATGTTGTCTTTGAGCACGATGGGAATCCCGTGCAGCGGCCCGCGGAGCTTCCCGGCCTTTCGCTCGCCATCGAGCGCGGCCGCGATCTCGAGCGCATCCGGGTTGATCTCGATCATCGAGTTCGTTCTTATGTCACCCGTCCCGATTCTCGCAATGTAATTGGCCGCAAGGTCTAGTGCCCGGACCTCGCCTTTCTGCATCGCGACCTGCAGACTGGCGATGGTCGCTTCTTCGACATCAAAATCCTTCGGCGTGCCAAATGTTCTCCGGGCCATCAGGCCAATAGCAGCCGCGCTCGTCGCTCCAATAAACACTCGCCGGTCAATCATTTTTTGTTGCTCCTTTAAGTCTTGCAAGGCCTGACTCAGCTTCAGCATATCCGGGTCGAAGTTCTATCGCCCGCTCGTACATTTTAGTCGCGTCCTGGCGCAAGCCCTTCGCGGCATATATATTCCCGCCGATATAAAACGCATCGGCGCTATTCGGGTCGAGCGAGATCGCAGCCTGAATGTTTTTTAACGCGTCATCGTAATTGTGCGTGTCATACATCGCTGCCGCCAAAGCGACACGAAGGTCAAGCCGGTTCGGATCCAGGAAGACAGCACGGCGGTAGTTCTCCGCTGCCTTTTCCTTCTTGTTCTGCAACGCATAGAGCTGGGCCAGATTCTTTACCGGTTCTATCCATCGCGACCGATCGATGCTCCCCTCAGCGAGAATCGTAGCTCTTTCAAGGAATTTTTCCGCCTCTTCAGGCTGTTGCTCGATCACTAGAACCGTCGCGAGATTTGCGTACGCCGGTAAGTATCGAGGCCAGCGGTCGAGGATCTTTCGAAATGTCTGTTCCGATTCGGAGAGCCGGTTCTGCTTGAGTTGAAGGATGCCGAGTGTATTCCATGCATCTGAAAAGTTCGGGTTGATAGCGACTGATCGTTCACAAAGCGGTTGTGCTTCATCATAGCGATCGGAGAAGACGTACGCGTAACAAAGATTATGCGAGATAAGAAAGTTATCGCGGGTTACATTCAGTGTCCGAACGTAAAGAGCCTCGCTGTCGCGCCAATACTTTGTCTGCATGTAAGCCGTGCTCATCAACGCCAAAATTGCGACAGTCGGAATTGCGGCTCGGACGTATGTCTTTGGCCCGATGCTCTCCAAGACACGGTGCAAGTTGAACTGGTCGAAACCAAGGAAAAATAATCCGAACGAATTCGGCAAGTCAAATTGGAAACGCCAACCAAAAGGAGATCATGATGTTCAAATTTCTTTTCACCACCTGCCTTGCCTTTGCCACGGCGGGCGCGGTTCAGGCTCAGGACGCACCGTCACAGACGCCGGGCACCCTTGGGTTGACGGCCGACGGCACCTGGGATTGCCGGGACTCCACCGACGACTACCTCGGGGCCGTCGTCGTCGCCGATCTGAGCTATGCCTTCATCAATCCTGACGCCACGGTCGGCGGCTATGGCAAGCTGAACAAGGACGATTGGCTGGATGCGCCGGGCTTTTTCATCCTGAGCGGCGAATTGAAGGAAAGGTTCGCTGCGGTGAGCTTGCTGCTTTACGGACCCACTGACAATCCGAACGACTTCACCGATTGGGACAAGCTGATGCTGAAGGTCGTCGTCACCCCGGGTATCCAGTTCTTGTGCGCCCGCCGTCACGGCCCGGCGCCCTGAGGCCTACAGTCGGGGGATGCTCAGGCAAGCTGCCCTCGCAACAGAAAATTCAACTTATGAAAGGAGACCACGATGTTCAAACTTCTTGCCACCGCCGCTGTAGCTCTGGTTCTTTCAAGCGCCGCACAGGCCGAAGGTGTCGAACATGACGCCAACATTCCCGGCCTGACCGCCGATGGAACCTGGGACTGCAACGATGCCTCGGGCGCCTATCTTGGTGCCGTCGTGATCGCCGACAAGTCCTATGCCTTTGTCGACGCCGATGGCGCTGTCGGCAGCTATGGCAAGCTCAGCCAGGTCCCTTATGGCGAAGCGCCGTCCTTCGTCGTCCTTGGCGGGGCGCTGAAGGAAAAATTGGGCGTTGTTGCCATGCACGTTCAAGGTCCACCGGGACGTGAAATGGACTTTTCGGATTGGAGCAAACTCGTCCTCTATGTCGCTGTCACGGACACGAACAAGTTCCAGTGCGTGCAGCGCCGCGGGTCGGCGACC
>JANMUW010000058.1:0-10872 GCA_031392105.1 Acidobacteriota bacterium
TTTCATCGCCTGATCGCGGAGTTTATGGGTTAGTGCTCGATGTTCTTTTTCTTATTCAAGCCAGTTAGTGGTCTTTCGTGTGCTTCGTGGTCCGTGGTTGGGTTTTCTAAAAGCAGAACCACCAATCACACGAAACAAAGGAAACAGCTCCTGGATTCTCCGTCTCCGACGGCCAATGCAAGCTTATGGTGACTAAGGCCACAACAAAGGAAATCGAGAAACTCCGTGCCGACATCGAGCGCCACAATGATCTCTATTATCAGAAAGCCGCGCCGGAGATCTCCGATTTCGAATTCGACCAGCTACTCGTGCGACTGCAAAAGCTCGAGGCTGAGCATCCCGAACTAATCACACCCGACAGCCCGACGCAGAGGATCGGCGGTAAGGCCGACAGCTTGAAGCCCTTTGTGCATACGGTTCCGCTGATGTCGCTCGACAACTCGTACGACCTCGATGAGCTAAAAGCATTTACGGAGCGTTGCGAGCGGCTGGCCGAGGGGCGAAAGCTCGAATACGTTGCGGAGCTGAAGATAGATGGGCTGAGTGTCGCGCTTCATTACGAAAATGGAATTCTCGTTGCGGGGGCGACGCGCGGTGATGGAACGCGAGGCGACGATGTTACTGCAAACGCAAAAACGATCAAGAAAATTCCACTGAAGTTAAAGAAAGATGCAGGTTCGCATGCCGAGGTTCGCGGCGAAGTCTTCCTGTCGCGGTCGCAGTTTAAAAAGATAAACGAAGAACTCGAGATGCAGGGCGAGAAGACTTTCGCGAATCCGCGAAACTGTGCGTCGGGAACCTTGAGAATGTTGGATTCGGCCATCGTCGCTTCGCGAAAACTCGACATGTTCCCATACGATGTTCTCAGCGGAGCGCAAAAAATGTTTGCGACGCATTACGAGAATTTCACTTGGCTAAAAGACAACGGCTTTCACGTTAATCCACATGTCGAGCTCTGCCCGGATTACGATTCTCTGGTCGCGTTCGTCGAGAAGATGGAACCGAAGCGTGACGAGCTCGATTACGATATTGACGGTGTTGTAGTGAAGGTAAGTTCGACCGCGTTACAGGAGGAGTTTGGTGCGACCACAAAAGCTCCTCGTTGGGCGATCGCGTACAAGTATCCGGCGCGGCAGTCGACGACGAAGCTGCTCGATATACAGGTTCAGGTCGGAAGGACGGGAGCGTTAACACCTGTTGCTTATCTAGATCCGGTCTTGCTCGCGGGAACCACGGTCGCCCGGGCGTCGCTCCACAATGAGGACGAGATCAAGCGGCTCGATATAAAACTCGGCGATACGGTCGTGATCGAAAAAAGCGGCGAGATAATTCCGCAGGTGCTGAGTGTCGTAACGTCGAAGCGTGACGGCAGTGAGCGAGACTACAAATTCCCGACAAAATGTCCGGTATGCGGTTTCTACGCGGTGCGGCCGGAAGGCGAGGCAGTGCGTCGGTGCACGAATGAGATATGTCCCGCGAAGATCAAAGCTCGCATCGGATATTTTGCATCGCGAAAAGCGATGGACATCGAAGGGCTCGGATGGGTTTTGATCGAAACGCTCGTCGACAGCGGCATGGTCAAAGATGTTGCGGACATTTATAAACTGACGGTTGCCGACATTGCTAACCTCGAACGCAAGGCCGAGAAGTCGGCGGTGAAGTTGATCGATCAAGTCGAGGCAAGCAAAGATCGCGGGCTGCAGCGATTGCTTTACGGAATCGACATTCGCCATGTCGGCGAAAGGTACGCGAAAGTTCTCGCCCGACAATTCGGTTCGATCGACAAGCTGGCAGAGGCGACAGTAGAAGAACTGGTAGCGATCCATGAGATCGGACCGACCGTCGGTGAAAGCGTTTACGAATGGTTTCGCGATCCGGGTCACATCGAATTGATCGAGCGGCTAAGGTCGGCGGGTGTGAAACTGGAGACGGAAGGGGGCGGGACAGCTCAGTTGGATGAGCGGTTTGTCGGAAAAACCTTTGTACTGACCGGAGCTCTTAAAGGATACACTCGCGATGCGGCGGCTAAACTTATTGAAGACCGGGGCGGACGAGTTTCGTCGTCGGTCAGTAAGAAAACTGATTATGTAGTTGCGGGGAGCGAGGCGGGATCGAAACTCGCGAAGGCGGAGAGTTTGGGCGTGACGGTATTGGATGAAACGGCGTTTGCCGGCATGACTTCATAATTAGATGAATAAGGGCGTTTCCATGATTGAGACCTTGCGCGATTTCGTCGGCAAAACGAACGAGCTCGGAATTGAATACATGGTGACTGGTTCGTTTGCGATGAGCGCTTATGCGGAAATCAGGTTTACCCGCGATATCGATGTCGTCCTGCAGATCTCGGAAGACCAAGCTAGAGGATTTGCCCAACTTTTCGAGTCTGATTATTACGTGAGTGAGGAGTCCGTGAAACGGGCGATTCTTCGAAGATCGATGTTCAACGTCATAAACCAAGCGCATGGTGGAAAACTTGATTGCATCGTGATGAAGGACAGCGATTTTGCACGCGCCAGTTTTGCTCGCCGGTACAAGGTTACGGTTTCGGGGGTCGAGTTTTGGACGACGACGCGAGAAGATCTTATAGTCGCAAAACTAAATTGGTCTCGTGATACGCATTCCGAGATGCAGATTCGCGATATTGCGAACCTAACTTCGACGGAATATGATTCAGATTACGTGGCCGATTGGATAACGCGTCTCGATCTCCAGAACATTTGGAGTGAGGTCGAAGCATGGAAGATACGACGAGAGAAAACAGACAGTTAGTACGCGACATCTTAATGGCAAAAACGGTCGAAGATCGCTTCTTGATGTGCGCCGCGATGTACGAGGATGCCAAGGCGTTTGCAGCCATAGGGATGCCGGCGGGACTGTCTGATGAGGAACGACAAGCCTACGTTTTCAACAGGTTGCATGGAGCATATCCTATTGATCTCGTAAAAACTGAGACTGATATAAAATAGGAAACTTTTTTGATGAACAACTTTTTCACAGCAAACATTTCAGACGTCGACCCGATCATCAGCGAAGCCATCGATGACGAAGTCCGTCGCCAGACGAACGGGCTCGAATTGATCGCGTCCGAAAACTTTGTCTCCGAAGCGGTGCTCCAGGCGATGGGCACGGTGTTCACGAACAAGTATGCCGAGGGCTATCCGGGCAAGCGTTACTACGGCGGATGCGAATTCGCCGATGTCGTCGAGCAGGCGGCGATTGATCGGGCGAAGCAGATCTTCGGCGCCGAGCATGCGAATGTGCAGCCGCACTCGGGTGCTCAAGCGAACATGGCGGTGCTTATGGCCGCGCTCGAACATGGCGATCAGATCCTCGGGATGAACCTGTCGCACGGCGGGCATCTCACGCATGGCCATCCTCTGAATTTTTCCGGGATCAACTACAAGGTCGCGGATTACGGTGTGAACAAAGACAGCGAACAGATCGATTACGACGATTTGCAAAGGATCGCCGAGGAGCACAAACCGAAGCTGCTTATCTGCGGTGCATCGGCGTATCCGCGAACGATCGACTTTGCTCGGATAGGCGAGATCGCACGCGGTGTCGGTGCGAAAGTAATGGCGGATATCGCGCACATTGCGGGACTCGTCGCAGTCGGGTTGCATCCGTCGCCCGTTCCGCATTGCGAGTTTGTAACGACAACCACTCACAAGACGCTTCGCGGCCCGCGCGGCGGATTGATACTTTGCCGCGAGGAATTTGCGAAGGATGTTGATCGCCGCGTTTTTCCGGGCGTCCAGGGCGGACCGCTTGTTCACATCATTGCGGCGAAGGCTGTATCGTTCGGCGAAGCTTTGCAATCGGACTTCAAGGCGTACCAACAACAGATCATGGACAACGCCCGTGTTCTTGCTGAGACGCTGTCGGCCGCGGGTCTGCGGCTTGTATCGGGTGGAACCGACAATCACCTTTTGCTCGTCGATGTGTTCATGGATGGAAAGGGAATCACGGGTAAGGTCGCCGAGAAGGCGCTGGATGAGGTTCACATTACGGTTAACAAGAACACGATCCCGTTCGATAGGAACAAACCGTTCGTCGCGTCGGGAATACGTCTCGGGACACCGGCTTTGACGACGCGAGGAATGAAGGAAGCCGAGATGAAAAAGATCGGTGAGATCATTGCGGCGGTTATTTTCGAGCCCGAATCCGCTGAGGTCAAGCGTCGCGTCCGAAGCGAAGTGGCGGAGATCACGTCCCGATTCCCGATGTATCCGGGAAGGTTGAAGGAAAAGCAGAACGAAGCGGGAATGAGTTAAGAGTAGAAGGTAGAAGGTAGACGGTAGTAGGTAGTCGGAAGAAGGTAGAAGGTAGAAGGTAGACGGTAGAAAACGGAAAAAGCGGACGTCAACATGACGCCCGCTTCTTACGTTTTATAACTTTCTACCTTCTACCTTCTACCTTCTTCCGTCTACCTTCTTCCGTCTACCTTCTACTTTTATTTCTCCGTTACTCGCTTCGAATCTCTGTTTCGGAATCGAATTGGTCGAGCAGGTCGCGAGCTTCTTCGGAATCATACTCGTACGCCTTCTGTTCCAGGGCGTTCGCGGCGATGTCTGAGTAGAGCGGATCTTCAAGCAATGGAAGGATCGATGGAACGGGAAGCAACGCCAACGTTTCGTATGCAATTGCACGGATCTGCGGCGCGTCCGTCTGGCGAACTATCTCGGCGATCTCACTGGGTGAAAATTTCTCGCTTAAACGGTCGGCGAGCTTATCAAGCTTATTGTAGTTGTGCTGTTTGATCGCTCTTTCAGCGAGCTGGATAAACACTTCGGCTGAACCGCTTTGTGCTTCCAATACCGACGCGCACGTTTCGGACAGCTGCGCGATCTCGCTCAAAAGATCCGAGTTGGACGCCGCGGCCTTTCTGGATTGCTCGTCGAGAGCAGTGAGGAGCCGGCTAAGCTCCCAGTCTGCGTGAGCATCGTACGAAAATTTTTGTGCGGAATTGTTTGGCTGGGTAGAGCTGCCGGCGTTCATCACGCCTTCCAACATCTTTTTAGTTATCGGCCGCAATCCTTCCCAAACACTAACGACTCCGGCTCCGAGGTCTTTGATCATCGTTTCAACCGATTCAAGTTTGCAATCGTAATTATGTCTTGTCAAGCGGTTGTTTTCGCGCGCATTTCTTCAACAACTTGCGAGAGCGTCGTCTCGAGTTCTTCTTCGCCGGCATCGCTTAAAACTACGGCGACGAGCGCAAACGGTGATCCTGTCAGGCGGCGCAATTCCCACGCTTCGCTTTCTGGGTTCGATCGGCGGGAGAACCAGAGTGCTTCGAGCTCGGAAATTTCGATGTCAATATCGCCGAGAGATTCCGTCAAGACGTTCTTGCTGTCACCAGATAGCAAAGCACGGCGGAGTATCCAGCCGTGCTTTCCATATTGGGCAATGATCTCGCCGACGGTTACCGGTTCGATCATTTGTTGGTTTTCGGTTCCGGGCGTTCCTTGGGCACAATGATCTTCACATTACTGTTCGAATTTGAATTAGCCATGTTTACCGGAATCATATTATTTGTCAGGGCGTTCGATGCTTCCTGCTCCTTAACTGCCCGGCCCACGCCCGGAGATTTAAAGGTGCCGCCAAACATTTCGCCGATCGCAAGTTTCCACGAACCATCCTCGTAAACAAATCCGAGATCTTCCCAGCGCTTCTCTTTCGCATTCCAGACTTCGACCGCTCCGAATTCGCAGTTGACGCGTGCATCGCGGATTTCGGGCAGCGATTCCGCAAAGGTCGTCGCCGTAAATCCGTTTTCAAAAACTTTTTCGATCGGCGAATTCTGCCTCGCGGCGACCATCTGCGCAAATTCCTGCGTCTTCTTGGTCATTACCGCTTTGATCTTCTCCGTATCTTTTGATTTGACCGCTGAGTAAAGCTGCTTATAAGCCTCGCTCGGCGAGCCGGTCGGTGAGACCGAGCAAGCACCGTTAGTAGTGTTAGTGGTGGTACCGGTGTTGGTGTCTGTCCCCGGTTGGCAGGCGAACATTGATGCAAGCAGCCCAGTAAGAAGTGCGGTCAGTAATATACTTCGCATAATTTCAGTTTCGGAATTCCTATTCGTAAGTTGATAATTTTAGTTCTGAAAAAGTATAAAAGACTCTCGTTAGTAAGTAAATTACGGAATCTTTCGGCAACGACAAACTATGAAAGCCCTACGCGTGACCGACCGAACCGTTCATCTCGCAGATATTTCGCGCCCAGCGACCGATGGTGAAGCTTTAGTTCGGGTGACCAGATCCGGAATCTGTAACACCGACCTTGAGATAGCTCGTGGTTATGCCGGGTTCAACGGGACGATCGGCCATGAGTTTGTTGGTGTCGTTGAGGTGTGTGCAGATTCGCCCGATTTGGCCGGAAGGCGCGTCGTGGGCGAGATCAACGCGGGCTGCGGCAAATGTGACCTTTGTATTACAGGCGATCAGAGACATTGCCCGACACGAACCGTCCTCGGGATTCATGGCCGTGACGGAGCACACGCAGAGTTCTTAACGCTTCCGTCGAGAAATCTGATCGCGGTTCCCGAAGCCGTGTCAGACGATGCGGCCGTTTTTGCAGAGCCGCTCGCCGCCGCCTACGGTATCGCGGAACAGGTTGAGATCGGCCCCGACACGCGAGTCGCGGTGTTAGGGGACGGAAAGCTCGGCCTGCTTTGCTCGATGACGGCGAGGCTTCAGGCGGAGACAGTTCTCCTCATTGGAAAGCATTTGGAGAAAATGTCGATCGTTGAAAGACTCGGTATCGAAACTTTTTGTCTTGGGAAGGGAAGCTTGCCCACGAGAAGATTTGATGTCGTGATCGAGGCAAGCGGTTCGGAAAGCGGGTTTTCTACGGCTCTTGAAATTATTAAGCCGCGTGGAAAGATCGTCCTGAAGTCCACGTTTCACGGTGCGGCGAAGTGGGAGACATCGCGAGTTGTGGTCGACGAAATTTCGATCATCGGCTCGCGTTGCGGTCGCCTTGCACCTGCGGTCGAACTTCTTGCATCAAACCGTGTGAAGGTCGATGACTTGATTAGTGAAGTGTATCGTTTGGAAGATGGCGTGGACGCTATGAAACTAGCTGGTACGCAAGGCGTACTAAAGATCTTGTTGAGCCCGTGAACACTCAGCCGGCGTGGACGCTCAATTTTTCTGGCGCCGCCGCGTGTTCTGGTATAATCACGCAATCGAGCAGGAGTTAGGAGAGGCATTTATGTTTGATGTTCCAAAAAGCCCCGGATTACGTTCGTTCTTATTACTTCCTGCAGCCTTTTGCGTCTTTGCGACCGTAGCCAAGGCGCAGGTTGCTGTTCCGCAAGCGTCGCCGGTTCCGGCGGCAATCTCTCCTGAAAAACTCTCTGCTTCTTTCGCTGAGGTCGCAAAAAAAGTCGGTTCGGCGGTGGTCAGCATAGATACGAAAGGGAAGACACCGGATCTCGCCACTCGCGGGGAGGCAACACCAGGTGATTCGGACGACATCATGGACTTCTTCCGGCGTCAGATGCCGCGGCGTCCCGCGTATTCCGTCGGCAGTGGATTTTTTGTCGACAAGTCGGGGCATATTCTGACGAACTTTCACGTCGTCGAAGATGCGGCAAAGATCACGATCAAGAATGACTCCGGCGAAGAGTTCTCAGCAAAGATAGTTGGCGTCGATGAAGAAACGGACCTGGCCGTTCTGAAGATCGACAGCGATCGTGAGATGCCTTTCGTCAAACTTGCGGATTCAAATCAAGCCCGCGTTGGCGATTGGGTCCTGGCGATCGGATCGCCATTCGGCCTTAATCGCAGTGTAACGGCCGGGATCATTTCGCAGACGAACCGCGAAACCCCATCGACTTCCGTATTCCAGAGATTTATCCAAACCGACGCGGCGATCAACCGGGGTAATTCCGGCGGCCCGCTCGTCAACATGAACGGTGATGTGATCGGCATCAACTCGCAGATCGCTACGTCGACAGGCGACTACAACGGTGTTGGTTTTGCTCTTCCGGCAAACGAAGCTTCATACGTTTTCGAACAGATATTGAAAACGGGCAAGGTTCGCCGCGGCTATCTCGGCGTCGGGCTCGAAACGGTCAAGGCCGAATTCGCATCGGTTTACGGATTGAAGGAGGCGAAGGGAGCGATCGTAGTGGAGCTTCGCGACCCGCAAAGCGCTGCCGCTGTGGCCGGCTTAAAAGTGGGTGATGTGATCGTCGAGTTCAACGGACAAAAGGTCGAGGGAGCTCCCGACCTGATCGCGAAAGTCTCGTCGGCAACCCCGGAAAACTCGGTAAACGTAGCCTATCTTCGAGAGAACGGGACAGGCCTGGATCGCAAGACCACCGCCATTCGGCTTGGTGAACGGCCTCTTAAGTCGGGCAGGGCGGGTGAAGAAAGCTCGCGAACAAAGCTTCCGCTCGATAAGAACAAGGAAGAGATCAAACCGTTTGGCCTTACGCTCGTGGATCTGACCACGTCGCTTGCATCGACGCATAAGCTCGAGGGACAAAAGGGTGTTCTGGTAAAAGAGATAAATCCCGAAAGCTTCATCGCCGACGTCAAATTATCGAACGGCGTCGAGGCCTTAGGCGAAGGCGATCTCATTCAGCGGATGAATCGTGCGGCGGTTACGGATGTGAAATCGTTTAGCGAGGCCGTCGGTAAATTGAAGAAGGGTGACGCAGTCGTTCTCCATGTCATGACTTACGATGTACGAAGTCGCCAGCTTCAACTGAAGGTCGTTCAGTTTACAGTTCAATAGGAGTTTCTGGTTCCTAGTTTCTTGTTTCTGGTTCGTCGGTCAAGGTCCGAAGTTTGCAATGCATAACTTCGGACTTTAGACTTTTAGGAGAGTAATCAGAAACAAGGAAACTAGGAACTAGAAACTCTTGAGAGTTATGGCAAAAGCAAAAGAAGCTAAGATCAAGAAATCATCTAAGACATCAACAAAAACCTATCACAACTACATCGGCGGTGAGTGGGTCAAGAGCTCGTCGGGCGAGTGGTTTGACAATGTGAATCCGGCCGACACGAGCGACATAGTTGGCCGGTTTCCGAAATCCAACGCCGATGATGTGAATGCGGCGGTCAATGCCGCGAAGAACGCCGCGACCAAGTGGCGGCGGACACCGGCCCCGAAACGTGCTGAGCTGCTTTTCAGCCTTGGTGAGATCCTCCGCGAAAATAAAGATCAGTTCACGCGCGATATGACGCGCGAAATGGGGAAGGTCCTGAAGGAAGCGGGCGGCGATGTTCAGGAGGCGATCGACTGTACGTATTACACGGCCGGCGAGGGGCGGCGCCTACACGGCTTTACGACACCGGCCGAGATGCCGAACAAGTTTGCGATGTGCGTTCGCCAGCCGGTCGGGATCTGCGGTCTGATCACACCTTTCAACTTTCCGATGGCGATCCCGTCGTGGAAACTCATCCCGGCTCTCGTATGCGGAAACACGGTCGTCATCAAATCGGGCGAGGATGTTCCGCTATCAGCTCTGAATCTCGTAAAAGCGTGCGAGAAAGCCGGTATACCGAAAGGCGTCGTCAATCTCATCAACGGACATGGTGCCGATGTCGGCTCAGCGCTTGTCGGCCATCCGGATGTTCGCCTGATCTCATTTACCGGTTCGACCAACACAGGCCGCATCATCGCCGAGCAGTGTGCACGCGATAACAAGATCGTCTCGCTCGAGATGGGCGGCAAGAACGCCATCATCGTGATGGATGACGCAGACATCGACAATGCGGTTGAAGGCTCGCTGTGGGGTGCGTTCGGCACGAGCGGCCAGCGGTGTACTGCTTCGTCGCGTCTGGTCGTACATAAAAAGATCTACAAGAAATTTGTCGCGAAGCTCGTCGAGCGGGCTCAGAAACTCCGCGTCGGAAATGGACTCGATGCAAAGACAGAGGTTGGACCGGTGATCCACGAGGATGCGATGCAAAAGATCCTGTCCTACGTTTCGATCGGCAAAAATGTCGACAAGGCGACACTCGCTTGCGGCGGTAATCGTCTGACGAGAGGCGAATATGGAAAAGGTAGGTTCATCGAGCCGACCGTATTTTCAGACGTCGCTCCGAACCACCGGATCGCGCAGGAAGAGATCTTCGGACCGGTCACATCGGTCATCCCGTTTTCGACGCTTGATGAAGCCATCGATATCGTGAACGGCGTTAAATACGGCTTGTCGTCTGCGATCTACACGCAGGACGTGAATCAATCGTTCTACGCGATGCAGGAACTGTATACCGGAATTTGTTATGTGAATTCCGCGACTATCGGAGCTGAGGTTCATCTGCCGTTCGGCGGCACGAAAGGCACCGGCAACGGTCACCGTGAAGCCGGCACGCAGGTTCTTGACATCTTCAGTGAGTGGAAGTCTTTGTACATCGATTACTCGGGCAAGCTGCAAAAAGCTCAGATCGATGAGGTCGAGATCTAGATTTGTATTGAGGCCAGGCGGCGGATTTTTTAACGCGGGGACCGTAGAGATCGGAGAGTTACATTCACAACTCTGCGATCTCCGCGGTCTCCGTGTTTTCTCGCACGCCGAAAAAATTTAGAAAATTTTGAGACCTACTATTTCGGTTGGGAGAAAATGGACATACCGCGATGGACATAGAGAGGGCAAAGCAAGTTCTAAAGCACCAGTTCGGCTTCGATTCGTTTCGAATGAATCAGGAAGCCGTGATCTCGGCTGTTTTAGCGAAAAAGGATGCGGTCGTGCTGATGCCGACAGGCGGAGGTAAGTCGTTGTGCTATCAGATTCCGGCCCTGGTGATGGACGGCCTTACCGTCGTGATCTCTCCGTTGATCGCGTTGATGAAGGATCAAGTCGACGGATTGCGGGCGAATGGCGTTGCGGCATCATTCCTAAATTCGTCGCAG
>JANMUW010000346.1:0-3703 GCA_031392105.1 Acidobacteriota bacterium
AGCTAACGTGTTCGTTACTCGACTCTCACGAGCGACGATGTCGGAATCACTCCGTCGGCGCCGTAGACGAACAAGCCCCAGACCGGCATATTCGCCATCCACCAACTGCGATTGGACGGGCGATAGATGGCGAGTTCAGAAATATAATCGCCATCGTAATCACCGACTTGAAAGACGTCGCCGGTAAGTCCGTACCAGTAATACGAGACCGAACCGGTGTAGCTTCGCAGGATGTAAGAGACGTGTCCGGAATCGCGATAGACGGTTAGATCCGCCTTGCCGTCGCCGTCATAGTCGGCCGGAAGAGGTATGTCCGTGCTGATTCCCCACTGGGTCGCGACGAACTCTCCGTTCGAGCTCTTGAGGTAGTACCAGACACCGGTCGACGGACGGTAGACTGCAACATCCGTCTTAAAGTCGCCATCAAAATCCGCCGTCAAAGGCTTGTCGCCATCCGATCCGAAATGTACGGCGGCAAATGACTGCGTTCCCATGTACCAGAAATACCAGTTCCCGTCCGACGGCCGCCAGACAGCGATATCCGTGATCGTGTCGCCGTCAAAATCGCCTGCAACTGGTTTGTCTCCAGTCAGGCCGAACGGGAGAACGAACCAGCTCGAGTCGGAACTCTTGCGTATGTACCAGACGCCCGTGCTGTTCCGATAGACCGCTCGATCGGTAACACCGTCACCGTCGAAATCTCCCGGCGTTGGGATATCACCGTGACTTCCGAGTCCCCAGTTCACCGTCTCGGTCGTCGCCTGCGGACCTTCCTGAAAGACGTTCGTCAGTCGCGACCAGTCGCCGTTGGCCGGATTCCAGAAACTCCAGTCGGTACGGTTCGAACGGTCATAATCAACTATGCGCGTTTCGCCCGGCTGATCGCACACCTGCTTCACGAATGTAAAACTCGTGATGTCGCGGAACATTAGCCTCGAGTTCGAAATCCCGCTCGACGCCTGGATCCTGTCGACCTTGCCGTCGTTATCGAAATCGGCATAGACACTTTCCGACCAATTCGTAATATCGATCCGGCCGTTATAGATCTGCTGGGTGAAGTTTCCCGAGCCGTCGTTTGTCATAACCACTTTCTGAGCGACGTAACGAGGTTGAAAAACTATGTCCGGGGCCGCGTTGCCGCCCCACTTGCCTACCCATGGGTATCCGATCCATGACGGATCGACCGAGACCGTATGATTCGTTCGAGTGAAGCCGGTTCCGTTGCTGGTCAGAATTCCGAACCCGGTCGAGCCCGCAGTACTGGAAGTCAAAATGTCGAGCTTGCCATCGACATTAAAGTCGGCTATCGACCAGATCGTTCCGCCCGCCATCGCCGACGTGATGTCGGTCGTTCCCCACGTCATATTTCCGTTATTCAAGTGAAGATGGCTGTGGTCGATGAAGTCGATCATTCCGTCACCGTTAAACTCGCCGGCTGTCGGAACACCACCGTGATTCAAGATCGCGACGACAGGGCCGAACGTACCATCACCGTTTCCGAGCTGGTATCGGAACTCGACACCTCCACTGTTCTGCGACGTGTAGTCAATCTTGCCGTCGTTGTTGACATCGACAAACCTGCCGGACGACGAGAGAGAATTCGTCGGCCCCGGTGTGAACGTCCCGTTACCGTTGTTGATGTAAAACCTGAAAGTACCAGGGGCGCTGGTGTCACCGAGATATATTATGAGGTCGGTTTGATTGTCGCTGTTCAGGTTAATCGGGTAATAGTCGGCATTGAATACCTGTCCGGCTTCAGCGGTCAAGGTTGTCGAAGGAGCCCCGAAGTTGCCGCCGCCGAGATTAGGGATGATGAAGATCCGTGCCCTCGTCCAAAGTCCCTGCACCTCTTCGGATGTGAGCAGATCCGGAAGCCCGTCACCCGTCATGTCCACCGCGTTGTCGAGGTGAATTTTGGATACGGGAAAAGCCCATGTCTTGGCTCGCTTGAAATAGACCCCGCACTGGCCGGAGACGTTGAGGCCGGCGACCGACAGAATTACAAGAACGATGAGCAATGAGACGATGCTTTTTTCTTTCGACATGGATTTCTCCGGGCTAGCAAATTGGGAGGTTTGAATAGGTGGCTTTCTGGTGTGGACATTATAGCCCAACTTCCGGAGCATGGCGTAAAGTTTTGTCAGTAATCCTTGGTGTCGTAAAGGTATGGTATTGACCTTTGCGGCCTCTGCGAGCTTTGCGTGAGCGAATCTCTTTTATGCAAAGCTCGCAGAGGTCGCAAAAGGAAACCTAAGCGAGCAGTAAAGGTTTAGGACGCAGCCGAAGAATCGCTAACGGTTCAGTTTGAATTTCACACCGGTGGAAGGCATGTGCGACGCTTTGCAATCCTGAATTCCGCCTTTTTTAATTCCGTGTCTTCTCGGTGTTTTCGGTGTATTCGGTGGTTATCTTTGCAGGCAGGAACCACTGAATACACAGAAAACACGGAATAAAGCGGACCAAGAATCAGCCAATTTTCAAAGTGAACCACTACTGAAGAATCCACCCCTTTTGCGTTTCGTACCTACCGACTTATAATCACTTAGCCAAAAACCACTCCAATTAAAGAGGTATCACGCACTATGTTTCGAAAGTCCTTAGTCCTCCTTTCGCTCTTTGCTTTTCTCCTCACCAGCGCCTCCGCCCAGAACGGTTACGATTATCCGAAACCTAAAAAGGTCGAACAAGCGGACAATTATCACGGGACGCAGGTCAGCGATCCCTTCCGATGGATGGAAGACACCGACTCGGCCGACATGCAATCCTGGATCGCCGCCGAGAATAAAGTCACCGACGCGTACTTCGCGACGATCCCCGCGCGCGAAAAACTGAAAGCACGTTTCACCGAGCTTTGGAACTACGAACGCTATTCGGCTCCGGGGAAGATCGGCAACAAGTACATCTATTCGAAGAACGACGGACTGCAGAACCAGAGCGTGCTGTACATCACCGACTCGATCAATGATCCCGGCCGCGTGCTGCTCGATCCGAACAAGCTTTCCGCCGACGGCACCGCGGCATTGAGCGGATCGTCATTCACCGATGACGGAAAGTTGTGGGCGTACGGCGTGGCGATCGCGGGATCTGATCGCACGGAATGGAAGGTAATGAACGTCGAGACGGGCGAGATGCTCTCGGACACACTCAAGCCGAATCGTCAGGGCGGCGTCTCGTGGCTGAATGACAACTCGGGTTTCTATTACAGCCGCTTCCCTGACGCGGTAGCGGGTGCCGAGCTCAAGGGCATGAGCAAATTCCAGAAGGTCTACTTCCATAAACTCGGAACGCCGCAGTCAGAAGACTTCGTTGTGTACGAGCGTCCGGACGATGGCGAGCTATTTGTCGGCAGTGGTGTGACCGAGGACGGCAACTGGCTCGTCATCAGCGTCGCAAAGGGCACCGAGCGCATGAACATGGTCTATTTCAAAAACCTGACGATGGAAAAGGCCCCGATCATCCCGCTCGTCGCCGATCGCACAAACAGCTACAACTTCGTCGGCAACGACGGCCCGGTCTTCTACTTTGTCACGGACAAGGACGCTGAGCGCGGGCGTCTGGTCAGCGTGAATGTTCTGGCGAAGACACCGGTGTGGAAAGAGATCGTCCCGCAAGTCGAAGAATCTTTGAATAACGTTCAGATGATCAACGATCAGTTCGTGCTGAGTTATCTGAAGGACGCATATACGCAGATCAAGATCGTCGA
>JANMUW010000043.1:0-7534 GCA_031392105.1 Acidobacteriota bacterium
GCCACCAGCGTCTTTGTTCCATCAGCGTTGACGCGGATCACCTTCTTCGACTTCCACCACTTCGGGTGAAAGGCCGCCCGGATCAATTGATCATATCGGTCTAGCGAAAGGCCTCCCTGCGGCCAGCGGCTCATCGAGCCGAGAACGCTGTCGGTCGGCGACACTTGCTGCTTTGCCAGCGGACGCAAACGACTGACCTTTTTGCCCTTCTCGCGCCCGGCCCTTGCCAGCGATCTCGCCACCTCAAGGACGGTCCGGCCCGGTGCCGCCATCTCGAGATCGCTAAGGATCGGACCGACCGCCTGAGAAGCGAGGCTCGCGTTCTGGATCTCGACACGCACCTCGACAGGCTGCCTATGGTCGTCGGCGCGAAAGAGCTTGGAATCCGGATCGCGCTGTCCCAGAGGATTGACCCCGTTAAAGATATTTTCGGCGCGTCCATCCCAGAACTGGCGATGGTTAAAGATCGCATTGATCACCGACGGGGTGTTGCGAGGCGCGACCCTCCGCGTCTTCACCGTGCCGACGTGAAAGCCCAGCGGATCCGGGCCATCGGCGAGAAAGTGAACACCCTGCGACGACACGATGTCGTTGCTGTCGGCCGCAGGATCAAGCGCGCCGCGCAATCCAGGGTTTAAAAGACGCGTTAAAGGGAAGTTGTTGGGTACGAGTTGGTGGTTAGGCCCCGCCGTCGTAAATGCGAGGTCCGCGTCGGGTGCCCGCCTAAGGCCCGGATTTAGCTGGTTCTTTGAGCGCGGGTCGGCGCCGGCCCGAAAGTGGCAGGTGGCGCAGGACTGCACGCCGTCGCTGCCAACCTGCATATCCCAGAAGAGAGCTTTGCCGATAGCGCGCGCCACCGAGGCATCCCGCACGAATTCGTCGAGATTTGGCGGCTCGGGCACTGGGATCGCTCGGAGGTCGCCGGGCAGCCTTGCGAGATCAGTGGAAAGCTGAGGGTTTGGCACGCGGTCAATCGTGCCGTCCGGCATCGCTGAGGATCTGGCATTTGTTGTGACTGCCCGACCGCGCGCCCCAAAAAGCACGAAGCCTAATGCGAATACCACCATCGCCAGTGTGACAATGAGCTTTATTTTTCCCATCCCTAGCCTCCTTATCTTGTACTGTCCCGGATCCAATCCGGATCCAAATAACGCGTCTTCACCCGATCTCGCCATTTGATTCGGGTCCGAACTATGTTCTGCAAATGTTTATCGAGTAGTGTTCCCATCTCTATAAGACAATCCGGCGAATATATTTCATAAAAAACTTTCGGGCGGATAAATTCGGTTCTCGCGCGCACAAAAAAAGGCGTCCGAAAAACTTCAGACGCACAATGTAATGCCGGCAGCCAACCAGCTGTTCCGGCTTTGTTTCCTGCTTATATCAACGCCTGCCGTCGAGGTTGGCCCATTCGCCGGATTGGATAAAGCTGGCCCAATAGAATGGATGGCGGCGGTTTGGCCGTTTCAGCATTTCGAGCTGCACTTTTCGGAGCGATTCACCGCGCCCGATTCCCTTTTTGAGGTTCTTATAATAATTCGTCATCAACTCGCGCGTCACATAATCGCTCACCGGCCAGAGGCTCATCACCATGGATTCGGCGCCGGCCAGAGTAAACGACCGCCGAAGACCGAAAACGCCTTCGCCGTTTCGCACTTCGCCCAAGCCGGTGTCGCAGGCCGACAGCACAATGAGTTTAGTCCCCCATAAATTCAAGCCGGAAGCTTCGAGAGCCGTAAGAATACCGTCGTCGCCCGATCCCGTACGCTTATTCGCACCGGCAAGAGCCAGTCCGGCACGCAAAAGCGGATTCTCTATTTTTGTAGATGACTTCGCCGCAGAAGTTGGCGTCGCGGGCGCATGTGTCGTTGCTTCTTCATTCAGAAAAAAACCATGCGTGGCGAAATGTAATAGCGAAGGCGCGACCGCTTGCTTCACAGACGTTTCAGTCGCCAAACCGGCGGAAAGGGTTATCGCGTTAGGGAAAAGCGCTTTTATTGTCCTGGCTTCAAGAGCGGTACCGGCGAGAGGTGCGAAATAAGTATCTGTAATGCTCCGTGTAGTCGTAGTACTTGGTCGCCGCGATTTTGCCTGACGCTTCTTACCGCCCAGCCTCTTGGGCATTGTTTGTTCAACAGCAGGTTCACCGAACAAAGGGTCTGCAATAATCAGCGGTTGGCTTTTACTCTTCCGCTCAAGGCGCATCCTTAAAAGATCCCTGCCGCTGGTCAGATAACTGATCGAATATCGCTCTACGAGATAGCTGCCATTCTCGTCGACAAGCGCTTCGAACGGGATCAGGTTCAGGTCGCCATCCGGTGAAAGCAGCAAGTGCACTGCGTCACCCGTCAGACGCCGGACGGGCCTCATAACTTTTTCGTCGATCAACCGGGCGGTTTCGTTTGAACCCTTGGACAACGGACTGCGTAAGCTGGTTCGCCATTGCTCAATCAATTTTTCGATCTCGTCGGCTTCGCCGATCTCCACCCATTGAACATCCTCACGATTGCGAATGACAAATACAATGTAACGCGTTGCGCCGTATGCAGTGCTGTCGTCTGTCGATTTCCAATCGAACGGACGGTAGGCGGCAAACTCGATCAACGCCGCGTCGTCCGGAATTGACGAGCGAACATCCGAAAGGGTGACCGGTTTCGTGATCTCGACCAGACCCGCGCTTCGTCGATTCAATTCTGACTCGATAGTTTCGCGTTCAGCCGCGATTGAATTGATTCGATTTTGGTACTCCGTCCTATTTTCGTCTTTTGTACCGCTCATCACAGCTTTCGACAATCGCGAGTTTATCTCAGTCAATCGATCGAATAGAGCCTGGTCTTCGGGAGTGGATCGCTGCCTCAGCTGCGCAATGTTCTGTGCCAGAGCATCCTGGATCCTGCCCTTTCTTTGCAAAACCAGGGTTGTGCTCAGGTCACGGGCGGCGGCTAGGTCCGGTGCAAGATTGACCAGGAAGGTGATATTACGATCCGGTTTACTGAGTCGCGAAAAATAAGCTATTTTCTGACGTTCGGACCCAAGCAGTGAATTCAGCGGGATTATAGTAGCTTCGACTGCGGCAATCCGCCGTTGGTACTCCATCGACTGCGGAATATCGCCCTTTGCAGCATAGATTCTCGTCAAGGTGGTTAGCGAGAGAACCGTATTCTGATGGTTCGGCCCTACAACTTTTTCGTTTATTTCCAAGGCGCGAAGAATAAATGACTCCGCCCGATTCAGGTCGCCCATCGACCGATACAGCAGGCCCAAACTTGAAACCGTGTTGGCCGCATTTTCAGAATACCCGCGGCCCGTCTTCTCAAAGATCGCTAAAGCCCGGAGGTAGTAGTTCTCCGCCTTGACGTAATCCTTCCCAGATTCCTTTGCGACGATACCCAAATTTGTAAGCACATTCGCAACGCCGTCGCTCTCGGGGCCGTTCACCTTCTCAAAGATTTCGAGAGCTTTTAGATATGTCGCTTCGGCCTTTTCGTATTCACCCTGTCTCCAGTACGCGAGGCCGAGGTTGTTCAGGCCAATACCGACTATTCGTGTGTATTTGTCGAGCGTTTTTTCTCGGATTCCGTGCGCCCGTCGAAGTGTCGATTCCGCATGGACGTAGTCGCCAAACCGATAATACATCAGACCTAAATAGTTTAATGCGAATGCGACCTCAGGACTATCCGAGCCAAAAAGCTGCTCGCGCATATTCACACCTTTCAGGAATGCCCTTTCCGCTTTCGGAAAATCATTCACAGCCTGGTAGACCTGTCCAAGACTAAGTAAAGAATTTGAAACTGTTAGGCTGAGTTCTCCGGCTTGTATCCCTTTAATGGTAATCGCCTGTTGATACAGGCCCTCCGCCTTTTCATAATCTCCACGCAACCGTGAAACGCCGGCGAGCGTGTGTAGGACATCCGCGTAGCCGAGGGAGTTGATGCCGGTTGATTTCGTATAAATCTCGCGGGCGCGATTGAGGTTAGTCTCCGCCCGGATAAGATCGTTTTTGTTTGTGAGCACATTTGCAAGTGTGAGGAGCGAAACAGCAACATCCTCGTGCCCGGAGCTTAGACGACCTTCCCTGATCTGGAGGGCATCTTGAGCTCGCTGCACGGAGTCGTCGAATTTTCCATCATCGTTCAACCTTAAAGCTTCATAATGTAACCTCCGGGCCCGATACAGTTCGATATCGCTGGTCGTCGCCTGACGAATCTCCACAACGCGAATCGAATATCCTTTTTCACCATTTGCCGTTATGTATGCCGGCGCAACGTGGAGCTCATATGAACCGGGCGCATCCGAAACCAGCTCAACGCGTTCGGCACCGTTCGGCGACTGATCCGAATCGATTTTACCTATTAACTGACCGTCAGGCGCGAGCAGTCGAACGACTACGTCAAATTCTTTGGGTTCGATTACGATCTTTACGTATTGCTTTTCTCCCGGATAAATCTTGTATGCGTGTTTTTGACCGCCGTTGATTCCGCGCTCGATGGATTTGCCCTGTTCCAGCAACGTGGCATCCGACGGACGATTTCGGTCTGAAGTTTGTCCAGAAATAATGAACGGACAAAGGAAAAAGAGGAGTAAGTACGATAACTGCAGATGCGGTCCCCTAACAGGGCGGTTGGAAGGAGTAACCACAATTCACCTCACGGACGGCTTTTAGGATTAATCGAAGTGGGGCGATTATGGCACAACTCGGAATGCATAGTCACCAACTATTTCTGCTGTCTTCCCGGGAGGAACTATTCCGGAAACGGTTAGATTATAGATAGCAGGTCTTAGCGGCTTGGCCGGGATCATGATGTTGAGAGATCCGGTACCGCTCGGTCCCGAGGCGTTTACAGGACCGCTGCGCCATATGGTTCGGCCGCTTGCGCCTTCTTTTAGTTCAACCGTGTAGGACCTGAAATCGTCCGATTCAAGCTGCAACCGCATCCTTACGCTGTCGGTCGCGGCCGGAATAGATAAGCTCCGCACCTGACTGCCGCGCAGCGGCGGACTCAAAACAAAGCTGGAGATCACAGGTCTGACGGGCCGTGTCACCCGGGGCTTTGGGGCGGCTGGCGGCTGGGGACCTGGTTTAAGGTTTTGATCTTGAACCGCTGCAATTTCGGTATTTCCCGATTCGGGTGATGGTTGGTCTTGCGCCGATGTCCGAATACCGGGATTGGTTTCGATTATATCGATACTGGATGCTGTCTCAGTGTTCGATCGGCTGCCTGTCAAGTTTCTAACGATCAGCCAACTACCGAGTCCGACGACCAGAAGAACGGCCGCGGTCATCGCAAATCGAAATGCTGGCTGAGAGGCGCGAAAAATCCCGAGTGATGCGAACAATCCGGCGATCATGCTCTTCGAGCCAGAATCGGACTCGCTGGTAAGGTCGGCATCAGCCAGGTGTTCTAGAGCATATTCCTGAAAAGAGCCTGCAAACCGAACCTTCTCCCGCCTGAGAGGCGACGCCAAATAATACTCTTCGAAACGCCGTAGATCCTCGCCGCCTAATTCGCCTTGAATATAAGTATCGACGAGTTCTTCCTCCACAATGCTTAGCAAATCGGCAAATTCAGCGTCGGCTATGCTGAGTTCGTCAATACGGTCCACATCATCGATCGACGCGGAGCCGAGTAAATAGGAACGAAGATTTTGGTTGTCGTACAGGTTCTTATTCATGCAGAAACAGCACTAGCGAATTCCCTCTTACCTTGATAAGACGAAATACGATTTTCATTTCTCGTTTTTAGCCGACGCATTTTTTCACGCAAGCCTCCAGCTTGCTCCGGATCCGGCACGCGCGAATGCTCAGAGCGTTGATTGAAATACTGAGACTCGCGGCCATGCTCTTTCGATTCTCTATCTTTACTCTTTCAACACCGTAGTAATAACGGATGATCAGATCCCGGTTCGACGGTTCCAATTTTTCAACGCACTTCTCAAGACAGCTCAGCATCTTCTCCTTGATCTCTTTTTCGCCGGCAAGGTCGGGATCGACAACTGCGACCGCTTTTAATCTCGCAGTTTTATCGTCGAGAGAAACATTCCGGCTTTCACGATCACGCAAGTCTTCCAGAAAAACATAGCGTGCTATCGTGTAGCAATACTTAGCGGGGGATTCAGTTTTTATCTTCCCTCCCTCCTCCAGCCGACGTGCGACGCGGTTAAGAGTTTCATCGGCCAACTCGTCCGGAGATCGGCAGTTCTTACGGTCGAAATAACCCAATAACCTTTTCCGCATCTCGATGTACGACACACCATCGGTCTCAACGCCGTCATCCAGCCAGGTCAGAAAGCGCCCGAAAGCTCCCTCGGATATCTCTTGGGACTTTGCCGCCTCGGCTCGTGCTTCGTACATTTATTACACACCACCAAACCACTGTCACCGCACGACCGTACGGTCAACTATTCCTACCATATTTGCAACTAAAGTTCTCATTTCCTTAATTCCTCTGAATACCGGGTGGCGAGCCGCGTAAACCGAATAACAGGCTTCCAGGTAAGATCGTCCGTTTGGCGACACCCTTCCCGGCCGGTGTTCCATATAACCATTTTCAATCCAGAAAGACGGGCCCGATCTCCTCCACGCGGTGATTAGGCTAGTGCGGCTCATTGACGATCCTCCCGGGCGAAAGGTGCTCGCCCCGCTGATAACACGCGAGATCATCTATCGCCTTCTCGAAGGTGGCCAGGCCGCTCGCCTTGCTCACCTGGTTTCATTGGCGACACCGAGCGCGTATCAAAGGCCATCGCCCACCTGCGTGTCCATTTCGATGAGCCGCTCAAGATGGAGGACATCGCCCGCACGGTCGGAATGAGTGTTTCCCGCTTTCATCACCACTTCAAGAGCGTCACGGCGATGAGCCCGCGCAATACCAAAAACAGATCCGCCTGCAGGAAGAGCGCCGCCTCATGCTCAACGAAGACGTCGATGCTGCGAGCGCAGGTTTTCGTGTCGGCTACGAGGACCCGTCGTACTTCACCCGCGATTACAAGAAACAGTTCGGCTCGCCGCCACAACGCGATATCTCCAGACTCCGCGGTGCGATTGAAGCGTAAGAGAACCGTAGCCGGGTGACGATTCGAGAAACTTAGAGACACATAAAACCATGAAAGGGCAAGCGGTGAATCACCGAATGCCCAATCTTTATGGTGGCGGGGGGGAGGATCGAACTCCCGACCTTGGGGTTATGAATCCCACGCTCTAACCATCTGAGCTACCCAGCCACGAAGGTAAGATTATAGTTTCAGAGCAGGAAAAATCAAGAGCGCGAGACTCCGCTCTTTACGGAGACGGATGCCTTCTTTGACGCGGCGGTCCTCTTTTCGTGATCTAGGACGAGATTCCACGAGGAAAGAACCACCCCGACAGCCGAAGCGGCTGCCACCCCTCCTTCGTAACGAGGGGAGTTTTTGTGCGGTCCTTGCTTTTCTCGGCGACCTATTCCTCGTAAGGAGGGGAGTTTACTCACGTCCTGTTAGAATATCGCCATCATGCCGACGATATTCGCCGCCGCGGCGACAGATCATTCACAGATTC
>JANMUW010000145.1:0-4888 GCA_031392105.1 Acidobacteriota bacterium
GGTACCGACAGTTTCGGAAAGGGATTAGTGCAAAGGGTCTTCCAGCTTCCCTACGACACAGGGCTGACGCTCACGACGGCGCGTTACTACACTCCGTTCGGACGTTCACTTCAGCGCGATTACTCGAGCGGTTCGATCTACGACTACTATTCGCACCAGGACGATCCGACGGCCACTTCGGAAGAAGCAAAGCCCAAACCGGAAGGTAGTCCGGTGACTACTGCCAACGGACGTGTACTTTACGGTGGCCGGGGTATCGAGCCGGACGTTAAGGTAGCAGCACTCGAATACAACCCGCTCCGCTTTCGCATCAATGACGCGGCCTTCTATTTCACACGCCAGCTTGTTGCGGGAAAGGTCGCAGGGTTCGAAAATTACAAGGTCGATCGTCAGAATCAAAGTCTTACGATAGCTCCAAGTGCTTTTCAAATACCCGACAAACTATTCGAAGCGTTTCGCAGTTTCACGATCGCTAACAAGGCAAGCGGGTTGAGCGCTGAGAACATAAATTCGCAGGTCGACTTTGCAAAAACGCGGCTGCGCGAAGAGATCGCGACGGCCAACTACTCGAACGAGGCCGGCATTCAGGTGCTCCTCGAAGTCGATCCGCAGATATTAAAGGCGATGGAATCCATGCCGGAAGCGCGACGCATGCTCGAGCAGAACGTGGCGTCGAATTAGGCGGACTCTCGATCACGGACAAAATCGACGAACTCGAATTCGGGTTCGTCTTTTTAGTTCTTGCAGGTTTTCACATAAAATATTTTTGGTTGTATGTACAAGCAGATCGGTATTTTGACAGGTGGTGGAGATGCCCCCGGACTGAACGCGGTGATCAGGTCTGTCGTTCGCACGGCAATCGGCAAGTTTGGAATGAAGTGTATCGGCATCGAAGACAGTTTCGAGGGCATCCTCGGCGAGCCGCACACCATGTCGCTGACACAAAAAAGCGTTAGTGGCATTCTTCCTCGCGGAGGCACGATACTAGGAACTCGAAACCGAGGCAGCTTCGTAAAAATGGTTGATGGCAAGCCGTTTTTTCCGGAGATGCCGATCGGCGAGGCGCTTGCGAATCTCGATATTCTCGGGATAGAAGCCCTTCTAGTGCTCGGTGGAGAAGGAACGCTTGCGATCGCCGAACAATTCCACAAGCGTGGATTCCCGGTGATCGGTATCCCAAAGACTATCGATAACGATCTGGCGGCAACCGAGCTCACATTCGGATTCATGACGGCGATCGATATTGCGACCGAGGCACTGGATCGATTGCACACGACTGCCGCTTCGCACGACCGGGTGATGATCCTTGAAGTGATGGGAAGGAACACGGGCTGGATCGCTCTCCACGGGGGACTCGCCGGGAGCGCCGACATTATTTTGATACCGGAGATCCCGTTCTCTTTCGAGTCGGTCGCGCAAAAGGTTTTCGCCCGCGAGAGGAGCGGATCTCGTTTTACGAATATCGTTGTCGCGGAAGGTGCGAAGGAAGCTGGTAAGGGCGAGATCTATTCGGACGAAAAAGAGCTGCGTCTTGGTGGGATCGGCGATCATGTTCGGCATCGGATCGAGCAGATGACAGGAAAAGAATCCCGGTGTGTCGTGCTTGGACATCTGCAGCGCGGCGGAAGCCCGAACGCATTCGATCGGATGTTGGGAACGAACTTTGGCGCTTGCGCCGTTCGCGCCTTGGTGGACGGAGAAATAGGTAAGATGGTTGCACTGCAGGCCGGTACGATTGTGACCGTGCCGCTTTCCGAAGCATGTGCCAATATCAAAACCGTCCCGACGGATGGACAGCTTGTTAGGACAGCCCGTGACATCGGGATCTCGTTCGCGTCCGCGGAAGAAGCAAAAGCAGTAGCATAGGTTTTATATGGAAGCAGTAAGAAAAAAACTTCAGGAAGAATTGGACGGGCTCGAGGAAGAACTTCACTTCAAGCTGCCGAAAGAAATTCAGAAGGCGCGGGAGTTTGGCGATCTTCGGGAGAATGCCGAGTATAAGGCTGCGATGGAGCGGCAGGCGATCGTGCGAACGCGTATCATGCAAGTGAGACAGCGGCTAGGCGAAGTCGAATCCATCGACCTTTCCAAGATTCCCACCGATCGCGTTGCCTACGGATCAAGGGTTGTTTTGTTTGATCTCGAAAAGGAAGAAAAAGTGAAGTATCGCCTCGTCACGTCCGAGGAAAGCGATCCAGAGAACGGTCTGATCTCGACCGTCTCGCCGATCGGACAAGCTCTTATGGGAAAGGAAGAGGGCGATGAGATACGGGTCAAGACCCCGACCGGCATTCGCAATTTTGAGATCAGTGGCCTGAAAACGATTCACGACCAGGAGTGATCGCTTGTACTGCAAACTTCAGTTTGCAGCTCTCAAGACGGAGATCCCGCAAACTGAAGTTTGCAGTACATACAGCATGTTAGGAGCAAGCATAGGCCGCGGTGCAATGCGGGTCATCAACGCGATGGTTCGCGGTCTTGCTGCGGCAGGCGTACATCCGAATATCCTGACTGGGATCGGGGTTTCGATCAACATCGGATGCGGCGTTCTCTTCGGAGTCGGCGAATTCTTCTGGGCCGGCGTTGTTCTCATCGTCGCAAATCTCTTCGACATGCTCGACGGTAACGTCGCCAGGCTGACGGGCAACGTCACGAGATTCGGCAGCTTTCTTGATTCGTCGCTTGACCGGATCTCGGACATGGTCGCCTTTTTCGGCATCATGATGTTCTACGCGGGCAATTCGTCTCAACACTCGCTACTGAACGTGTTCCTCGCGGGAGTCGGCATGATCGCGTCGGTTATGGTCAGTTACTCCACGGCGAAGTCCGAAGGGCTCGGGGTAAAAGCAAACGTCGGGTTCTTGCAGCGGCCCGAGCGTATCGTTCTTCTGATCATCGGCGCCCTCTCGACATGGGATTGGAACTCTAGTAATTTTTTCTACAACCGGATGCCCCAGGTTCTGTGGGTTTTGGCGGTTGGGTCGGTTTGGACCTTGATCCATCGAATGTATTTCATCTGGAAAGAATTTCGAAGGATCGAAGCAGCTTGACGTATGTGGGAATGGTTTTCTGACATCTGGGCCGCGCTGACGCTTGCAAGGGTCTTGTCCTGGGCAGCGGTATTCGTTATCTCCATGGTCGTCAGCCTTGTTATCGTCGGTGTCGTGATGGTGAAGATTCCCGAAAACTACTTCAGCCCTGATTACCAGCATGACTTTTTGCCAAACAGTTCTTGGTTGACCCGGTGGGGTGCCGTGGTAGGAAAGAACATCGCTGGCCTGATTTTGGTAATAGCCGGTGTCGTTATGCTGGTTGGTCCCGGACAGGGGATTTTGACCATCCTGATCGGACTGATACTTATGGACATTCCGGGCAAACGTCCGCTTGAGGCCCGTTTGATCAAACGACCAGTGATCCTTGCAGCCGTTAATAACTTTCGCGCAAAATACAACAAGCCGCCGCTGGTGATGGATTAATTAATGGGGATTCTCAGACTATTCAAAAGTAGGAAGAAGCGAGATATTTTTGCGGAACGTCGCGACCACCTCATGGCTAACGGCAGGATCACCGACGGCAAGATAATCGATACCGAAACGAACGTGCGGGGTGAAGAGATCGTTTTCTACCTTTACACTTTGAACGGCGTCGATTTTGAATCATCCGAGTTGCTCGACGAGGAACAACGAAGCGATCCGCTTCGCTATGCTCCGGGTGCAAAGGTCGGTGTTCGGTACGATCCGAAGAATCAAGGGAATTCGATGCTGGTTTAGTTCGTGGATCGTGGTTGGTTGTTCGTTATTCGTTGTCATGACAGGCAATTAAGTTAGCTCGGCTCGCCACGACTACCAACTACGAACCACGAACGAATCCCTATGTTCAAGAAAATTCTTATAGCAAACCGCGGCGAGATCGCATGCCGGGTAATTCGAGCCTGTCGCGAAATGCACATCAGCACGGTTGCGGTCTATTCTGACGCAGACCGCGATGCTCTTCATGTGCGAATGGCGGATGAAGCTTACAATATTGGCCCGCCTCCATCTAATGAGAGCTATCTACGCGGTGACAAGATAATCGATGTTACGAAGATCTCGGGAGCGGAGGCGATTCATCCGGGTTACGGATTCCTCTCCGAGAATGCTGAATTCGTCAAACAGGTCAAGCAAGCCGGAATCGTATTCATCGGCCCACCGCCTGAGGCTATGGAGGCGATGGGCGGCAAAATTTCCGCGAGAAAGATCGCTATTGCAGCCGGAGTTCCCGTCGTACCCGGTACAACCGAACCGCTCAAGTCGTATGACGAAGCCCTGGAAGTAGCCCGATCCTTTGGTTATCCCGTGATGCTGAAAGCCTCGGCCGGTGGTGGCGGAAAGGGGATGAGGCTTGTTGAAAGCGAGGTGGAGTTGAGATCTTCGGTTGACGCCGCGCAGTCCGAGGCTCTCGCGAGCTTTGGCGATGACGCGGTTTATGTCGAGAAGGCGATTGTGCGTCCAAGACATATCGAGATCCAGGTTTTCTCGGATACTCACGGTAACCAAGTGCATCTCGGCGAGCGCGAATGTTCAATTCAGCGGCGGCATCAAAAGGTAATTGAAGAAGCTCCTTCACCGATTAATTCGGCTGATCTGCGCGAGCGAATGGGTGCGTGCGCTGTCATGGTTGCCAAGGCCGTCGATTACGTCGGTGCCGGCACGGTTGAGTTTCTGGTCTCTGATTTGGACAAATCCTTTTACTTCCTCGAGATGAATACGCGGCTTCAGGTAGAGCATCCGGTAACAGAGTTGGTAACCGGGATCGATCTGGTTCGTGAGCAGATCCGCGTCGCTGCGGGTGAGCCTCTGTCTTTTACGCAAGACGGCGTAAAGCTGACCGGCCACGCGATCGAGTGTCG
>JANMUW010000211.1:0-17385 GCA_031392105.1 Acidobacteriota bacterium
CGTGTCCGGCGTGTGGCGTGAATTGACCGAGTCGGTGAATCAGATGGCCGGCAACTTGACGGCGCAAGTGCGCAACATCGCCGACGTGACCATTGCCGTGGCCAACGGCGACCTCTCGAAGAAAATCACGGTCAACGTCAAAGGCGAAATCCTCGAACTCAAAATCACGATCAACACGATGGTGGACCAGCTTTCGTCGTTCGCGTCGGAAGTGACGCGTGTGGCGCGCGAAGTCGGCACCGAAGGAAAGCTCGGCGGCCAGGCCGTGGTGAAGGGCGTGGACGGCACGTGGAAGGGGCTCACCGACAACGTGAACTCGATGGCCTCGAACCTCACTACCCAGGTGCGCAACATCGCCGAGGTGACGACCGCCGTCGCGAACGGAAACTTGAATCGAAAACTCGAAGTGGAAGCGCTCGGTGAGATCGCTGAACTCGCCGACACCATCAACGCGATGATCGACACGCTCGCGACATTCGCCGATCAGGTGACGACCGTGGCCCGTGAGGTCGGTATCGAAGGCGAGCTTGGTGGACAGGCTAACGTGCCCGGTGCATCGGGTACATGGCGCGATCTTACCGATAATGTGAACCAACTCGCTGCGAACCTGACCAACCAGGTGCGTGCTATGGCCGACGTGGCGACCGCGGTGACCAAGGGTGACCTCACGCGTTCGATCACCGTGGATGCGTCAGGCGAAGTCGCGTTCCTCAAAGACAACGTGAACGAGATGATCGGCAACCTCCGCGAAACCACGCGGAAGAATACCGAGCAGGACTGGCTCAAGACCAATCTCGCCAAGTTCACACGCTTGCTGCAGGGACAACGCGACCTTCTCACGGTGGCGCGGCTGATCCTTTCGGAAATGGCACCGCTCGTCGAGATGCAGCACGGCGTGTTCTACATCGCGGACGCATCTCAGGAAGAACCGGTACTCAAACTTCTCGCCAGCTACGCATACCGCAAACGTAAATCCGTCGCGAACGAATTTAAGCTTGGTGAAAGCATCGTCGGACAATGCGCGTTTGAGAAGCAGCGGATCATCATCCACAACGCTCCGCCCGAGTATGTGAAGATCAATTCAGGACTCGGCGAAGCGCCGCCGACGAATATCGTCGTGCTTCCCGTGCTGTTCGAAGGGCAGGTCAAGGCGGTCATCGAGCTCGCGTCGTTCACACCGTTCAATGAGATCCACTTTGGATTCCTCGATCAACTTACCGAGTCGATCGGTATCGTCATCAACACGATCGAAGCGAACATGAGAACCGAGGAGCTGCTCAAGCAATCTCAATCCCTCGCACAGGAACTTCAGCTTGGACAAGCCGAGTTGCAGGAAACCAATCGTCGTCTCGAGTTGCAGGCACAGTCTCTGCAAACTTCCGAAGAGCTTCTCAAGCAGCAGCAGGAAGAACTCCAGCAAACGAACCAGGAGCTCGAAGAAAAAGCTAAATTGCTCTCGGAGCAGAAGAGCGAGGTCGAACAGAAGAACCGTCAGATCGAGCTCGCCCGCACCGCACTCGAAGACAAAGCGAAGCAGCTCGCCCTCAACTCGAAATACAAATCCGAGTTCCTTGCGAACATGTCGCACGAGCTTCGCACCCCACTGAACTCGATGCTGATCCTTTCGAAGATGCTTTCGGATAATGCGGAATCGAATCTCAATGAGAAACAAGTCGAGTTCGCCGAGACGATCCACTCGTCCGGTGCCGATCTGCTCGCTCTGATCAATGAAATCCTTGATCTCTCGAAGATCGAATCCGGAACGATGGGCGTCGAGATCGGCGAAGTGTCATTCGCCGACCTGCAAGCCGACACCGAACGTACATTCAGCCAGATCGCGAATGACAAGGGCCTGCAGCTGATCATCGATCTCAAGGAACGGCTGCCGCATAGCCTGCAGACCGACGCAAAGCGTCTCCGACAAGTGTTGAAGAATCTATTGTCGAACGCGTTCAAATTTACGCAGCAGGGCGAGGTGAGAGTTGAAGTTGATGTGGCGGAAAGCGGATGGAGTTTTGACAACAACAGTCTGAACCGTGCGTCTTCGGTCATCGCGTTCAGGGTCAGAGATACAGGTATCGGGATCTCGGAAGACAAGCAGCAACTTATCTTTGAAGCGTTCCAACAGGAAGACGGAACTACCAGCCGGAAGTATGGCGGTACTGGTCTCGGTCTTTCGATCAGCCGCGAGATCGCACGTCTGCTTGGCGGCGAGATCACGCTCGAGAGCCGGCCGGGCCAGGGCAGTACATTCACGTTCTACTTGCCCGAAAGCTACGAGCCGGTTTCGCTGAGCCCACAGGACGAGAAGGCCGAGGATTCATTGCTCAGGGAAGAGAGCCGTCCGAAGCCGAAGCTGATCTCGCTCGCGCGGCCGGCTGACGAGGATGCTCCTTCAAGGGTGCAGATCATCGTCAGTGACGATCGGTCGCAAATAGAGACCGGCGACAGCGTCCTCCTTATCATCGAGGACGACGCGGCGTTCGCCCGTATATTGATGGACGTCGCGCACGAGACCGGTTTCAAATGCCTTGTCTCGCAGCACGGTGAAGACGCGTTGATGACCGCTCGCAAGTTTCGTCCGAATGCGATCACGCTGGATCTTACCTTGCCGGGGATGCACGGGTATGCGGTTCTCGACCGCCTAAAGCACGACGCCTCTACGCGTCACATTCCGGTCCAGATCGTTTCACTGATCGAGGATATGCGACGCGTCCTTCGGCTCGGAGCATTTGGATATCAGACGAAACCGACGAATCGGGAGAAGCTTGTCGAAGGCGTCCGGAAGCTCAAAGATTTTGCCGAGCGGCCGACGAAGAAGCTTCTTCTCGTCGAAGATGATGACACTCTCCGCGGCAGCATGACCGAGTTGCTTGCCGGTAAGGACCTTGCGATCACCGCGGTTGGAACCGGCGAGGAAGCCTTGAGTGCACTCGAATCTGATCGCTTCGATTGCGCGATAGTAGATCTGATGCTTCCGGATTTCGAGTGGAGCGAGCTGATCGGAAAGATGAAGGCACTGTCGGGAAGCCCCGAGATGCCAGTCATCGTTCACACCGGTAAGGACCTCTCGAAACGCGAGACGAACCGGATCAAGAAGCTGGCTGAGACGGTCATCGTAAAGGACGCCGATTCGATCGAGCGTCTGATCGACGAGACCGCGTTGTTCCTTCACCGCGACGTGGCAGATTTGACCGAAGCGCAGAAGAACATGATGAAGCATGTCAACGTTACCGATCCGCGGTTGGGCGGCAAAAAGGTCCTTATCGTTGACGACGATATCCGGAACATCTTCGCTCTCACGAGCGCTCTCGAGCGGCATCAGATGCAGGTCGTGTACGCTGAGAACGGGAAGGACGGCATCGAGATGCTCCAGAAGACACCAGGTATCGACGGCGTGCTAATGGACATCATGATGCCCGGCATGGATGGCTTCGAAGCGATGCAGGCGATCCGGCAGATCGGAAAATTCAAGTCGGTTCCGATCATCGCGGTGACGGCAAAGGCGATGAAGGGCGACCGGCAAAAATGCATCGAAGCCGGTGCGTCGGATTACATCACGAAGCCGGTCGAGACGGAACAGTTGATGTCGCTGTTAAGGATTTGGCTCGATAACTAGCGGATTCGTTTCCGTCTTGTTCTGTGTTTTCCGTGCATTCCGGAGTTATGCAGGAACAGCAATAACCGGAACCACAGAACACACGGAAGACACGGAAAGAGAGCAGGAGCAAAAGGGTAGTCTGAATGTTTGAAGAAAACGAAAAGACGTCAGCTGAGACACCGGTCAATGTACTCCTCGTCGACGACCGGCCCGACAATCTTTTGGTCATGGAGACGATCCTCGCCGATCTGAACCAAAACCTTGTTTGCGCAACATCGGCGCGCGAGGCGCTCAAGTTCCTGCTCGTCGAAGAAGTCGCACTCGTTCTCCTCGATGTTCAAATGCCGGGATTGAGCGGTTTCGAATTTGCGGAGCTGATCCGTGAGCGCGAACGAACTCAAAATACGCCGATCATTTTTGTTTCGGCGACCAGCGTCGACGACCAGTACGTCTTCAAGGGTTACGCGCTCGGTGCCGTCGATTATCTTACGAAGCCATTTCAACCCGAGATTCTGAAGTCGAAGGTACTCTTCTTCACGAAACTCTTCCGTCAGAATCAGGAGATCAAGCGCCAGGCAAAGCTGCTCGAGCACGCTAACGTGGCACTCGACGGCGCCAACCTCGACCTCGAAGCACGAGTACAGGCAAGAACGACTGAGCTCGAAGCTGCGAACGAGAGGTTAGCCGCAGAACTCACGGTTCGCACGGAATCGGAATCGCGGCTTGCCATCGAGCACTCGATCACGCGCACTGTCGCATACGCTGACAGCCTGGAGACCGCCGCGCCTGAGATCCTCCGATCATTTTGCGAACACATGGGTGCCGGGTTGAGCGCGCTCTGGCGGCTCAACGCCACGGGTTCCGAATTGACTTGCAGTCATATCGAGATGGCCGAAACAACTCAGGCCTTGTACCGGCTGAGAGAAGAGAGCCTCAACCATAACTTTCCGATCGGCCGCGGCGTTCCGGGACACGTTTGGGAAATGAACGCGCCGGTTTCGCTTTCGGAGACGTACACCGGAAAGAAATTTCCGCGGGCAAAGGTCGCTCGTGCTGCCGGCTTGAATCACGTCATTGGATTTCCGATAAAGATTGCCGACGAGTTTTACGGCGTGATCGAGTTTTTTACCCGAGAGCCCGTGCTGAACGACGCGAGCCTCATGAATATGCTCGGGGCGATCGGTAGCGAGATCGGCCAGTTCGTCGAAAGAAAACGGATCGAGGCCGAGCGCGAGGCACTGCTCTCTCGCGAGAAAGCGCTTAGGCGGCAGGCAGAAAAGGCGAGTCGGTTGAAAGACGAGTTTCTCGCCACCGTGTCGCATGAGCTTCGGACGCCGTTAAACTCGATCCTCGGCTGGGGCCAGATCCTTAGCATGGGAAATCTCGACGAAGTTGAACAGCGGACGGCGCTGGAAACGATCTATCGAAACGCGCGATCGCAGTCGCAGTTGATCGACGACCTTCTCGATACCTCGCGTTTGATCACCGGCAACCTGCATCTGAATTTGTCACCGACGGCCGTCATCCCTACGATCCAGACGGCGATCGACGTCGTGCGTCCCGGGGCCGAGGCAAAATCGATCTCTATCGAAACTCACTACAGTTCGGATGTCGAGACGATCACGTGCGACACCCGGCGACTGCAACAGATGGTTTGGAATCTTTTGACCAACGCGGTCAAATTTACGCCGGAGAACGGGCGGATCGACGTTGCGTATGAGCGGATCGAAAACAGCGTCCGGATAAAGGTGAGCGATACCGGGCACGGGATCTCGCCCGAGTTCCTGCCTCTAGTTTTCGACCGTTTTCGGCAAGCCGATAGTTCGAGCACGCGGACGCATCACGGTCTCGGGCTCGGCCTTGCGATCGTAAGGCATCTTACAGAGCTCCACGGCGGGCAGGTTTCGGTTGAGAGCGAAGGACCGGACAAAGGATCGGTCTTTTCGATCATTTTGCCGATCACGCTCGCGGTCGTAAGTGACGGAAATGCGCCGCGAAAAGCGACGAACGGATATCGTCAACGGAAGCCGATCAAGCGACAGCTCGATGGCCTTAGGATCTCGATCGTGGATGACGATAACGACGCCTGCAATCTGTTGCGATTTTCACTTGAAATGTCGGGTGCCGAAGTAAGGACGTCCTCGTCAGTCGCGGACGCGATGAAATCGCTTCGCGAATGGCGGCCCGATCTTCTTCTCACCGACATTAACATGCCCGGCGAGGACGGCTACTCGCTGATCAAAAAGCTGCGCGCCCTGAAACCAGAACAAGGTGCAGATATTCCCGCGATCGCCCTCACGGCCATGGCACGGGAAGAAGACAGCGAACAGGCTCTCTCTGCCGGATTCCAAATGCACATTCCAAAGCCCGTGGATATCGAAGAGCTTGCCGAAGCGATCGTCGGCCTGGCGCGGAAAAGTTAGAGTCCGGATAGGCCTCGAGTTGCATCTTCACTGACCCGACAATAAGAAACACCCGCGGTTGCGAGTGTTTCTGGAGCGCCTCAGGAGTTAAGAAAAGCTAGCGCTGAGCCCGCAAGCTGAAATTGTAAATTATTTGAGCCTTCGCTTTGACGGGCCGGTTGTTGTAAGTCGTCGGTTTGAATTTAGACCGCTTCGCAGCGTCTTCAGCCGAAGAACGCAGCATTTGATGTCCGGAGACCGCCTTTGCCAAGAGTACGTCGCCGTTCTCACCCAACTCCAGATCGACAACGACTCTGCCTTCAAACTGGGATTTCTGCGCAATGACCGGGTAAACCGGGGTCGCCATCTTTGTCGCGTTTGCCGCGGAGACTATTCCCAAATTTACAAACTCGGGCGGTGGCGGAACATTTTTCGCGGCCTCAGCAGCTGCCGCGACCGCAGCTGCGTCCTCCAGACGCTTTATGTTCACTTTTGCCGTGTCGTTTGCCGGATCCAGATCGGCCGACTTCTGATAATCAGCGATTGCTTTTTTCGAATCGCCGAGTTTTTCGAACGAAGAACCGCGGTTGAGAAAAGCTACGGAATCTTTTGGATCTAACTCGATTGCTTTGTCGAAGTCCTTGATCGAAAGGTCGTAAGATTTGAGATTGTAATGCGCTCTTCCGCGTCCAACATAGGCGGCAGCATTGTCGCCTTTCATCTCGAGTGATTTGTTGTAATCGGCGAGAGCAAGACTAAACTCACCCTTCCCGGCGTTCTGGTCGGCCCGGATCTGATAGAAGCTGAAGTCGGGCGGAGCGGGTATCGAAACCGGCGCGGCAACGGGTTTTACAACCGGTTCCGGAGATTTTGAAGCCGCCGTTCTCTGTCGGATCGCGTCGATCAAGGCCGGCGACGCGCCGGTGGTTTCCAGCTCTTTCACTATCTCCGGGTTCATCGAGAACGTCACACCTCGCTGCGCGATGGCTTCAGTTAAGATAGAGTTTCGTTCGGGAAGTGAAACTTTTTTCGAGCGCAAGCCGACTAGTAGATCGGCAAGACTCAATTGAGGAGTCTGAGCGCGTGCCGCTGATCCAAGTATCAAAATAATCGACACGATGGCGGCGGCAACGGGCGTCGGGAAGAATTGCATCAGGACGTTGTTGGCGCGTTTCATAACGTTGTTCTTTAGGTCGAGCGAATTTTATTCATCAGTCACTACTAGCAAAGTTTTCATCCGGGAAGAGTTAGTTGTCGTTGATCAAGTCATCGACCGTTATCTTTTTCTTGTCAGTGATCAGGTCGTCGACCGTCACTTTTTTCTTTTCCGCCTTCCCTTGTTTTCTTGTAGGCAGTGGGTTCTCGCTATCCAGTTGATCAGGCCCCGTCGTCCTCGTCGCGGCGAGTCGCGACGGATTGGAAGCCGCACTATTAGGCAGAGAATTCTCGGAGGTTGGACCCCGCATTCTTCGATTTAGAGATCGGTCTTCGGAATCAGGCTGGAATGCTGACTGCCACTCAATGCCCTCGCCTTGTTTCGGACCTGGATCACCTTCTACTACCGTCGTTTGAAGGTCGGATCCCAGCTGAGATTCATCGGAGTCCTGTGCTGTAACCTCCGGATCGCGGGCCACATCCTCAAAAGGTCGCATCCAATATGCCAGTAATGATAGGACAAAAACGAGCACGGCTACGATAGCAAGGTATTTCTCGATTCTCCGGATATTTGTCGCATTCCTTTTCCAGGGGGCCTTATATCCGGTCGCCCTCGATTCGTATATTTCACCTCGCCCAGGCAGACTAAACTTGGCGAATAACTTCTCTACTTCAATCGGTGCGGTCACGCTGGATGTCGTAACCGGATCGCCTACTGCACGGGTCTCGGTCGGGTTCAAGCCGGCAGCTCCATCATCTTTCTCATTCGGCGTGGCCGATTTAACTATGGTAAATGTGTCCTCGAGTTCTCTCGGAGTCGTCGGAGTCGGGCTCGAAAGCAATCCGTCGTGTTCACTCGGGGCCGCGATGCTTGAGTTGGAAAGCATCTCCCCCGTTTCGCTCGGTTCGGCGGACACGCCGTTGGAAATTAGAGCCTCCGACTCGCTCGGTACGGTCGGAATTGCGCTTGAAACCACCTCGGACACTTCGGTGGGCTCGGTTCCGGTCAGGAGGGAGAGGAACTCATCCATTTGCCTCGGCATGCTTGGCATTGGAGCGGTAAAGTCCATATCCCTTTCGATCGGTATATTAGGGTCGCCGAACGAGAGCACTTTTTCTTCGCGAGACACGCCAGAGCTCAGGCGTGAAGATGCCCCTCGTGTTTCGACAACGTCTAATCCAGGCGACAGCGATACCGGGCCCTCGTCGCTCACGATGGAGGGACTGATAAGCCAGTGACCGCAAGTGCAGATCCTCGCTTCGATCGGGCAAAGCTTACGACATTTCGGACACGGTAAGCTCGGGCTAACTCTTCTTCGGACGGGCGATCCAGTCATAATATCCCTGGGCATGGCGTGACATGACGCCGGTTCCTCATCTTAGACACATCCACCTCCGTTTGATGTGCCGCTTCGAACCGTCTTACCGCGGCACAGTGGTGGAACGACAATTATGCTTCGTCGAGAGATCGGTTTTCGCTCAGCGTTCGAGGAACCCTCTCAACAGGTTTAACGTCTCTTTCGCAGCCAAAAAAAAGACTAGATGAATGCTTTCAATTAAGGGTGACGGCCGAGTATACACTGACCGATTAGAAACGCCAAGAAAAATTTCGCCGTTTGTAGGTAGCACATATCGTGTGCTACCTACACAACTGATAAAAAATCTTGCCTGCGATGCAAAAAAAGAGCTACACTACCTGCCGCTCGCCCCAATTAAACAGTAATTTGTGCCTTAACGGGTGCTGGATTGGCTGTCTTGGTCGATATGGATTCAGGTACAGATGGTTCCGCCATGAGCGGAATGGCGTCTTAGTGTCTGGACAAAGCCAATGACGAGTTGGAGAAACTCGCGACGAAAAACGATTCGCGAGTAAGTCAGGCGATGCAGACGAGTTCGCGCAGGGGAACGGCACTTGTAATCATGCCGAGCCGCCTCGCGAGTTTTGGAGCGGCTCAGTAACTTAACACCAACTATATGTATAAAGATTTTTTCGGGCTCAAAGAATATCCTTTCAGCTTAGCGCCCGACCCGAGGTTTATAGTATTTAGTCCGAGCTATAGTGAGTTGCTCGCCGCTATCTATTATGGAATCGAGATGTCCAAGGGGCTGATTGTCGTGACTGGAGAAGCAGGGACCGGAAAGACAACGGCACTCCGATGGATAATTCGACGTCTAGACTCAACGGTCCTCGCTGCCTTTATCCACAACCCGCACCTTTCGATAGAGGAGTTTTACCATCACTTAACCGAAATGCTGGAAATAAGGGGGTGGACAAATAAGACTGACCTTCTAATGGAAATGGGAAAGCTGCTTGAAGAGCGCCACCGTCAGGGTCTACGGACACTGCTGATCGTGGATGAAGCCCACGAACTACCGGATGAGGTTTTGGAAGAGATCCGACTGCTTCTTAACTTTGAATCAGACAGCGCCAAGCACCTGCAAATCATATTGACCGGCCAGCCGGAACTGCGGGAGAAACTTAACCGGCGAAACCTCAGACAGTTAAAACAACGCGTCGCATTGAGATGCCAGATGCCGATCCTCTCCACGGTCGACGAGGTAAAACGGTATATCCAGATGCGAATTTCGACCGCCGGTTCTGTTGAGAAAGACATATTCACCTCCGAGGCAGTCGATCTTATCTATCAATGTTCTCAAGGTATTCCGCGTTTGATCAATAACTTGTGCGATAACGCAATGATCTCCGCATTTTCGTCGGACACACGATCAATCGATCGGGAAATTATCGAAGAGGTGGCCGAAAATTTAGATCTTTTGCCCGACCTCGATGTGCTGCTTGCCGGCGCCGACGTGAGTCGGGTCGGTGGCTCGCGATCCTAACTCCGCTGGATAACGCAGAGCTTCTCGCGGATACGATGGGATGGAGGACGATACGATTCTCGAGGCCTGGGAAAAAATCGCGTTGGTTAGGCCGCAGGAATAATACCGGTTTCACGTTGGCAGACTCCGCCCGCGGCTACTCGTGTCCCCCTTAAGGCGCTCCCATAAATCCTAAATTTGAAATTGGGAAGTTTCCAATATTTGGAAAAACCGCGGGCAGGCTTTCGTCAGGTAAACCAAACCAGCGGGCGAGCGTCGCGGCGTATTGTTCGATGGACGTTGTCGGTATCCATCTCCCTCGCGATCCGCTTCCCGTATCCGCATCGTCCGGCCCATCGCAGGTGAGCGTCGGGAAAGGCGTTCCATTCGAAGTATCGACACCGTAAAAGTCTGCGGCCGAAACTCCACCGACGACAAAGAGATGATTCGCCCACGCATGGTCCGATCCGACGCTCGTTCCGGTACCGGCAGGATTCATGGTCCGTCCGAAGTCCGAGATCGTAAACTGCGTCACCTTGTCTCCAAGGCCCTGCCCGACCATCTCGTCGTAGAAGCATCGCATCGCCTGGCTGACTTGGGCGAGGAGCGTGTTATGAGTGCTCACCTGTTGCCGATGTGTGTCAAAGCCATTGATCTGGACAAAGAATATCTGCCGCTTCACGTTTAGATCGCCGCGCTTTTTGATCAGCCTGGCGACTTGTTTTAGCTGGTTCCCGATTCCCGATGGCGGGAACTGAACGGAGATCTCCTGATACGTCTGCAGCGAGTTGTTAACGGTTATCGCCTGGTCCGTCACGTGGCTGGCAGCGGCATTAAGTTCTGAATTCAAATCTATCGATCGCAGCAAATTCAGCGCGTTAAGCTGTGCCTGGGAATCGGGAAAGGCGTCGTAACCCTGCGGCTTGAGGACCTGATCCAACCCCATCGGCGCCGCCGGTATCGCCATCGAAAGCGTCGTCTGTCCCGCCGTGAACAACTGTGCGCCGGCGATGGAGGTGATCATCGGCACGAGGGCTCCGGGATTGTCCGCCGCACTCCGTTGATCCGAGATCCGGCCGCCCCAACCTGAGAAGATCTGGCGATCGCTTCGGCCACTTTGCTGCTGAAGCGCCTGGTCGATATGAGAGTAAAGCCCGTAGGGTTTCGGATGCGAGAAGTCGCCCCACTGTGTCCTGCTCGTCGGTCTCACGAGTGATCCGATATTCGTGATAAACGCCATCTTGTTCTGGCCCCAGAGCTCGTAAAGCCCGTTGCTATACGGGCCGGCGCCAAGCGCGGGATGAAGGCCGTACGTCAGATTGCCCAATCGGGGGACGGCTATTGGCAGGGCAATGTTCTGTTGTATCGCGAGTCCGTACGGATGCCGCAGATTGTAGTAATGCTCGTAATTGCTGATCGTCGAGCTGTTGTGAAGGGGAATGACGGTATTGTTGCCGTCGTTTCCGCCGTTCAGGAAGATGCAGACCAGCGCCCGGTAATCGGTCGGGGGGGAAGAGGCGGCCGCGTCCATCGTCTTTTGCGCAAGGGCACTCATCAAACCGAAATGCCTGAACTGCGTCGCTAGTGCTGTCATGCCGAGTGCACACCCGGAGCGTCGTAGGAATTCTCGTCTATCTTGCTTCATCATCTTTGTACCTGATACTGCGACGACGTCGCAATTAAATAAACCGCTCGTTTCGCACGGAGCTGCGGGGCCCAGTCGGGAACCGAAAGCACTACGTTGAGGATCGTCGAACGCATCTGCGGCGACATCGTGCTGTGCATCATCTTGATATTGAGCACGTTCATCAGATCGTTACCGCTCGGATCGGCGGCCGAGATAGCGGCGAGGTCCGCAAGGCTTAAGGACGTGCCTTGCGTTACGCGCGACTCGGGATTGACCGGGATGCCGTTGAAGACGATCGTGTTCACAAAGTTGATCCGCGCTATGGCCGAACCCGTCGTGTACAGCGAAAATTCCGGGCCGTTAAACGACGCTCCCGGGACGATGTAATCCGGCGGATAGTAATTGAAAACCGACGGCGGCATCAACGCGATCTGACCCATCGGACTGGTCGCACCGGTCAATACGCCGTCGCTCAAGGCCGTGCGATCAGCCGATCGGACATCGAACAAACGAGCGAGGTTCGTTAAGAGCAATACCGGCTCGCGCAACTTTCCATACCGAGGTTCCGTCTTAAAATCACCACGGGCCTCGGGATCGAGCAGGATCGCCTTGACGACCTCTTTTAGCTGACTCGGGTTCGTGCGGTTCGCGTCGAAGACGGCGGAGATCCGCCCGACATATGCCGGCGTCGGATCTCCGGTCACGAGTTGTTGGATCAGAAACTTGCTGACGAACGGTGCGACGTTGGGGTGATTGTATATGTTGTCGAGAGCCTGGTTGAGCGAGTTGTTTGCGTACTCAACAACGGCCGCCCCGGTACATCCTTCACACGCCGGAACGTTCGTCGTCGTCGAACCCGGATACGAGAACAAGGTCTTTGCAGTAAGAGCATGGTTGTTCGGATTCGTGATGATCATCTGATCGATGAAGTTCGGCGAACCCGGCGATCTGTGCGGACATTGTGCGAGAGACGCTTCACAGAGATTCCAGCCTGTGAGTACGGCTGTAAAGTTGCCCACCATAGACTGATCGTAAGTCGGAATGGGATTGTTCTGCTGATCGGTCTGGACCGTGCCGTCCGGGTTGAGTTTCACTAACCCGATATTGAAGAGCTGAAGTATCTCGCGTGCGAAATTTTCATTGAAATAGAATCGAGTCGATTCGCGCATGTCGAGGTAGTCGCCCATGCCCGGATTGAGCGTCATCTCCTTCATCAAGGTCCGCCAGTTGCCAAATGCATTGCGGGAAAGCACCTTGTGATAGGCGACCATGTGGCTCGATTGCTGAATGTCCACGCCGGAAATTACCCAGATCTGCGAGAGCGCCCACGCGACCTTGTGCCGAAGTTGTGCGTCACCATAGAACGCTTCCTTATAAAACCAGTTCTGCACCGGGTACATCGTGTAGTGATTCGCATAGCAGAGCGGATCCGGATCGGGCTGCCCATCGTCGATCTGTCCATTACAATCGGTTGGGAGCGTTGTCGGCCGAAGCGGAAAGCTTGGGTACGGATTGGCGGGGCTCGGATACGGCATATCGAACTGCTCAGCGAGCCAGCCCCTCAACCCGATGCGCCGGATCCGCAAGTCCAGCGCAGGGCTCGGCCCGAACCCGGCCTGTTCCATGAACCGCTTGCGATCGGCGGAGTAAATGTAACCGACGTTACTAATGTCTTCGGTGGAAGCGGGCTGCACCGGCACCGCCGCGCTGCGCCTTTGACTCGAATCGCTCGATGATGACCCGCGCCGTTCTCCCAAAGTAAGGAGGAGTTTGTTGCTTTCCAACCCGCGCCAAGCGACGCTGACCAGCAAGTCGCCGGCCGGCTGCGTTTCCCAAACACCAAGCTCATCCCGGAGTTCGACCTTTAAACCGTAGATGCCATTCGCCTGATCGACGAGCTGGATATCTAGAACCGGGAAACGGTAAACGCGCCGATTAGTGTCCTGTGCATAAATGCGAAAAGCTCTCGCGCCCTCACCCTTCATCAGCTGGAGGTTCTTTACGAAGAAGACCGTCCTGGCATTTAGATCAAAGGTCGGAGACGGGCCACTCGGCACATCGGGCAACGCCTGGATCCGCTTCGCAGAGCTTCGCACAACCAATGCATGCGGGGAGTTCGGCGATTCAATCAGCACCGGCGTTGGCGAGTTCGGGTTCGGATCGATTTGCGCGGCGGCTGGCACGACGAGAATAAGCGCCGCGAAAAAGAGTGACGCAATGAAAGATGATCGATCGAAGTATTTTTTCATGAGGTCGAAAAATTCGGTCTGAGTGATTCTCAAACCGGGCTGAAGGGAATTATAGGCGACGCAAGCGGTGAGTCCGTTGCCAACCCATAATGGAATGTCTGCACGGTTCCGTTGCCACTGTTCAGGATCCACCAACTGCCGTCGGATGGTCGAAATACCGCGAGGTCGGTTGTCCCGTCGCCGTCGTAATCGCCGGGAACCGGCTTGTCGGTCGCAACTCCGAAATCGACTTCGACCTCCTCGCCGGTCGCCGTCTTTCTAAATCTCCAAAGCATGCGTCCGCCCACGGACTTCACACCAGCGAAATCCGCCCGACCGTCGCCGTCGTAATCGCCGACCGCCGGGATGTCGACATCCAGGTAATGCAGATACGCCGGGACGGTGTAACCTGCTGCGTAGGGGGCGAACCAGACTTTGAAGTGGCGATTGACGAAAACCGCGATCTCGCTTCGCCCGTCGCCGTCATAGTCGGCCGGTACCGGTGTCGGGTTCACGTTGCAAGTGTCACCAACCGTCTTGCGTACGACAAGTCCTTCCTGGTCCGCCACCAGGAACACACTGACAAAACAGGTCTGCCCCGGTATCTGGCTGACGTCCACCGGATAGATCTGTCCGACTTCGGCACGGGCATCGCCGAGATAGTTCCGGCTAAACTTGTAGTAGCCGAGCTCGAGACCGTTCAGGACAAGATGTCCGGCGGGACCTTTATTGAGCCACCATTCATTGGCATCTCCGTAGTCGAAATCCCACCAACGGAATATACCCGGATCAGTTTTACCGTCGCCGTTGTAATCGGCGGGTGCAGGAACGTCAAGACTGCGTCCCCACTGCATTGCACTCGGCGCTCCAGTCTGAGTGTTAATGAAATACCACATTGACGGTTGGGGAGCATCCGGCCCGCGAGAACCCTCACGATAGAGGGCGATATCCGTTCTGCCGTCGCCGTCGAAATCGAGCTTGAAACTGTTGTCGGTGGCGGAGACCCTCAAGGTCGAAAGGAGACACGTACAAACAAGAAGACTCATCAGCAAGCATTTCATAATGACAGTTAGCCCGGTTGAGTGGGCAGGTGTAACAGGGAGTTAAATTTCCGCTTCCGTAAATAATAACCGAACCGGTCGAATTTTCTCAAAAAAATCTTGACGGAAACAGAATCTATTCGCTTTTTGACCGATGAACTGTGACCTACGCGGTAAAGATTTCGTGTGAAATTCGAGCAGAAGATATCGCAATTGCCGTCAATACAACGCCATCGGATTCAACTTCGCGTATGGAGTAGGGATCGTAGTGTTCAGAGGCTTCGAAGAAGCAAGAACTCAATCGTTGTCGACGGATTTAGGTGATTTATATGGAGCCGCCCATCGGAGTCGAACCGACGACCTTTCGATTACGAATCGAATGCTCTACCAACTGAGCTAGGGCGGCCTGAGGTGTGACCGAAATTGAGAATATACGTTCCGGCGCCGCGTCGTGTCAAGGAAAGGAGTTTCAGAGTTCGGAGAGTCGATAGAGTTTACAGAGTTACACACCTGCAAAGTCTAGATCTTCTTCTACACTGCAAGTCGGTGAACACTGGGACCCGTGAACTGTGAAGACTATTTTACGTAGTAACCCTGTCGCGCCCGGACTCTGTAAGTCGCGGGATTTTGCAATCCGACGGACAGCTTGACGTATTTGTTCAACGGGAATTCGGTCTCAGAATAATATTGGATTAGATACTGTGCTCGCAACTCGTTAGCGAGCTGTTTAAAGATCGTTTCGAGAAGGGCAGTATTCTTCCGCATGTTTCCGGAGTTCTGAAGGGTATCCTTTGTATCGACCGGCAAGAACTTCGGGAGATAGGCGGTCCCGCCTGTGTCATCCGCAAACTTCTGCAGATTCTCCTGCCCGAACTGCGCCATTCTGTTTAGTTGAATTGAGCTGCCGCCGGGATTGATCGAGTAGAAGACAGTGTCAGCATTCTGAAGCGATTTCAGGACTCTCACTTGCTCCATCGCCTTAGCCGTATCGCGTGCCCGAACCCGGAGAGTACGGAGTTCTTCACCCTGAATATTCGCCGCAACCTTCGCCTCCGCCGCCCAGATCGCCTTCAGCACACCTTCGCTATTGGTATCTTCGCCGTCGGAGATGACGACGATCACTTTTCGTCGTCCCTGCGGCGAGTTTTTGGAGAGATGCTCGGCTGCAAAACGGACGGAGTCGTAAAAGGCAGTCTGCTCCTTCGTCGTAACTATCTTGCGTACCGCGACCTGCGCTTTTTCGGCGGTGTCACGATCCTGGACCAGGACAGGCTTTATTCCCACAGTAAAGATCGTCGCTCTATCATCACCCCGCATCACCTCCTGCAGAAATTTCGCCGCAGTTTCTTGCTGAAACTTGAACATCGAATCAGTACTCGCCGACACGTCAAAAAGTACCGCGATCTCTAGCGGCACACTCTCAGCATTGCCGACACTATCGATCATCTGCTGCTTGTTCTCCTCAGCTATCCGAAAGTCCGTTGGCTTGAGTCCCTGGACCGCTTCACCCGCCGCGTTCGTAACCGAGACCGGAACTACAACAAGCCGAGATTCAACCCTGACGACCTGATCTTCCTCCTTAATAGGAGGAGTCGGGCTAGGTGTCTGGGCTGCTACACCGTTGATGAGAAAGATTGACAGAGAAAAAAGCGAGATGAAGCGAAGGGTGGTGAAGAATTTCATAATTATAAATCTAGGACGGGTGCGGGTACTTAACCGTTCACAGACTTAGAGGGCGAAAAAGTGAAAAAGGTTTTCACCAGTTTCACTTTGTCGCCCTCGTTCTAGGAGTCGTTATTCGTTGTCGTCAGTTGCAACCGGACGGACCTCAACATTCTGATTGAGTCCGCGGCTCACGAGAAGCTTCACTTCTACGCGGCGGTTCTGCTCGCGGCCTTCGCGGGTCGAGTTGTCGGCAACTGCCTGCAATTCACCGAAGCCATACGACTGTCCGATACGGCGAAGCGGCACGTTGTGTGTTTCGACCAAATAGTCGATGACCGCCTGCGCACGACGCTGGCTAAGATTCTTGTTACGTGCGACGCTGCCTTCTGCCGACGCGAAACCTGTAACTTCGATCACATAGCCCTTCATCGTAGTAGCTGCAGTGGCGACTTCGTCCAACGAAGCCTTACCTTCCGCGGAAAGACGTGCACTGTTGACGAGGAAATTCACTGTCGCGGTTGACTGAACAACATAGTCGTCCATCGCGGTAATGCGTGAGTTCGTGGCATTAACGCCTTCGATAGCAGCGTCTGCCGTTTCCTGAGCAGCCTTTGCTCCACCGCGTGCTGCATTCGAGATCGCCATCAGCTCATCGATCTGTCCCGAGACACGCTGAGCGTTCTCTTCGGCGGCAGTCAGGCGAGCTTCAGCCGGTCCGACGCGAGTGTCGATCGACTGTGCGACCTTGAAATCGTCTTTATCGAAACGAACTTTCGTTGCGGCGAGGTTGCCGACACTTCTTATTCCGGAATGAAAGATCTGGCTTTGTAAAAGTTAAGATTCCCAT
>JANMUW010000247.1:0-8176 GCA_031392105.1 Acidobacteriota bacterium
GGCGCAATGCTCGGATTGTTCTTCGTGCCGAGTGCGTTCGCCGAGATCGTCAATGAACTTTTTCTGACGCGATCCGGACACCTGATCAGTTTGTGGGCGTCGATGAACAACATCTGGCTCGGACTGTTCGGCCTGTTCAAGCGCCAAGTCGGCATGACGCGCGGAGCAGCCGGTAATCCGATCTACGGTGAAGAGTTTATCGCCAAGGCCCTGCTGGAGCCGCCGCTGTGGGCGTCGTGGCTGGTGATCGTGCTCGTCTGTGCCGTCTGCGTCTGGCTCCTCTCTCGCACGGTGCGGGCCTACGAGGTGATCAAATGACGACGACCGCAATTGCATCAGCACCGTCCGTTGAGATGATCATGTTCGAAGACGTCTCCAAATTCTATGGCGACGTCCTTGGCGTAAATCGAATAAGTTTGCAGATCGCCCCGGGCATCACCAGCCTTGTCGGACCGAACGGATCCGGTAAGACTACGTTGATGAATTTGATGACAGGGCTGCTCAGACCGACACGCGGGAGCATACGTGTGCTCGGCATATCACCCGACGAACCTGAATCGCTTTTTCAAAAGGTTGGTTACTGTTCGCAATTCGATTCATTTCCGCGCGGAGCGACTGCGCGAGGATTTATCGAATTTTATTTGCGCGTTCACGGCTACACGAAACAGGAAACCGAAGAGCTGGCGCATCAGGCTCTGGAGCGCGTGTCGCTGGTCGAAGCCGCAGACCGTAAAGTTTCATCCTTCAGTAAAGGAATGCGACAGCGGGTCCGGCTCGCGCAGTCGATAGCGCACAATCCGTCGGTGCTTGTACTTGACGAGCCTTTGAACGGGCTCGACCCTATGGCACGTGCCGAGATCATACGACTGTTCCGTCAACTCGCGGACGAGGGAATGTATCTCATCCTCTCAAGCCACATTCTGCACGAAGTGGATATGATGTCCGACAGTGTCGTGCTTCTGCACAACGGTTACGTAGTCGCGGAAGGTGAAGTGCGCGGTGTCCGGAGTGAGATCGACGAGCATCCGATACAGATCCTGATCCGATGCGATCGGCCCCAGGCGTTAGCCGCACGTCTCTTCGAACACGAGTACACCGTCGAGGCGCGCATACATGATGACCGCATGGGATTGTTCGTCAAGACGCGCCGGCCTGATGATTTTTATCTTTTATTGAATAAGGTGATCACGGAGCAGAACCTTCAGGTCGAATCGGTTGCGCCGGTCGATGACGATTTGAATGCGGTTTATCAGTACTTGATCACGTCGGACGGAGGGCATGAGTGATGAAACAAGAAGTTGTTCTGGGATGGGTTGCCTTCTTCTGATGAATTCCCTCCTGCTGATGAATTGCCTCCGTCTTCAGACGGAGGACCAGGGTGCCCCAAGCGTGGCTTTAGCCGAACAGGGAAAAAACATTCGGTTTGGTTTTAGCCCAATTTGGCTGAAAGCTAATAGGATGATTGATATTTTTATTGTTGTTCGGCTAAAGCCTAGCTTGTTGTAACCAAACCTCCGGCTGAAGCCGGAGGCAATTCATAAGAGAGTACCCGGAGCGGAGACGCCGCAACGAAATTTATAAAAGGTAAAAATGTTACCAGAACCAAATGTAAACCCGATCGATGCAACTCCGGCGAGGGCGACCTCGTGGTCGCTTTGGACGCGGCAGGTGCTTGCGATCATGCGTCTCGAGATCAAGAAGAATTTCTTGAGTCGCCGCGCTCTACTTCTGTATCCGATCGCGGGCCTGCCGATTTTCCTGCTGTCGATGCTCGCGCTTTTTCCGCCCGACACGAGCGAGATGCGAAACTTCAGCGAGCTCGGCCAGGTGTATGCCGCGGTGTACGGCGGGCTGATCCTTCGCACTCTCGTCTTCTTTGGCTGTGCGTGGGTTTTTATGAACCTGTTTCGCGGTGAGGTCGTCGACCGCAGCCTGCACTATTATTTTCTCTCGCCCGTCAGACGCGAGGTCCTCGTCGTCGGCAAATATTTATCCGGACTCATCGCGACGATCGTCTTGTTTAGCATCGCGACCGTCGGATCGATGCTGATCCTCCACTATGGAATATTCCCGTCTGAGTCCGGCAGATATTTTCTCGAAGGTGCGGGTGCGGCGCACTTGTTCTCTTATCTCGGGATCACGATACTCGCGTGCATCGGATACGGTGCGGTCTTTTTGATAGTCGGTCTGTTTTTCCGCAACCCGATCGTCCCGGGTCTTTTGCTGTACGGTTGGGAATGGATCAACTTCCTGCTGCCGCCGCTATTAAAAAAGATAAGCGTGATCCACTATCTGCAATCGCTAGTGCCGGTACCGATGTCCGAAGGTCCGTTCGCGGTTCTTGCCGAACCGACGCCGGCGTGGATCTCCGTGCCGAGCCTCCTTTTATTTACAGGCGTCATGCTCGTTCTTGCGGGCTTGCACATACGCCGGATGGAGATCAGTTATGCGGGTGACTAGACAAAAAATGAGATCGGTAACGCAGTTGCCGAATATCCGCTCAACATTTTCGCTTGCGTTATTTGTGGGGTCGATCCTGCTCCTCTGCTCGTTCGGCTGCGGCGGGCCACCATCAGGCGACGGTGCGCAGGACCCGTCCGCGGCCTCAACCGCCATACCCGAGATCACGGACGACCTGATCCGCGAGCGGATCAATGACACGTGGATTAGAGAAGTGCCTCACGAGAACGGAACCACTGATCCGATCAGTTGGAGCTTCGACGAGGACGAGCCGAAGGAGATCGGCATCATCGACAAACAGGTGAACGACACGAAAGCAACGATCGTCCTCGACATCAAAACCGGTTCGTCTCCACGCGCACGCACCAACCGTCACCTCGCCGGACAGATTCGCACCGAATGGGAGCTGCGAACCGGCTGGGTACTGCGAAGGTGGGAAATCGTCGACACTGAGAACATCTCGATGAAGTACAAAGACCTTCCTAAGCCGCCGGCAACGAATCAAAACGAGTCTCGATAAATCTCGCGAGCTACGGTCGAATACTAAGTTGAACTTTAAAGTTGGCCTCTTTCGCCGCCTGCTTGGACGAAATCGAGAGGCGGACACCCCGCTGTTCACGATCTCCTTTATCAACACTTCCCGGCCGTCCCGGTGCTGTCAGGAAATTAGGACCGATATCACTGTCGTACAGAATTGGCTCGATGATTCCCACAAAGAGGTTCGGTTTGCCGCCTTCGAACTCAAACCCGTCGCCTTTTTTGGTGATCGAATTGTCGCTATGGAGATATGAGGTGATTCGTTGCGGCTTATCGGTTCTGATCGTGTCCTCGATCAGAAATTCTCCAGGAGCCTTAAAGCTGAATCGCCGGACGAATTGGATAACACCGACGGATGGTTCGTATGCGGCGGTGAGGTCTGCAACCAGAGACACTCCGCTCTCGCTAAGTTTCACGTCCCCGATCCTGATCTTGTTTAGTGCATCGTACGGCACTCCGGCAAAAGCATCGTGCCCTTTGCCTTCGCGCCCCTGGCCCATCCCACCGATCACAACGGTGTTGTGATGTTCAGTCATGGGCACACCGGCGTAACCGGAATCACCGGTAAGATATTTACCACCTGACCAGATGATAAAACTTCCGGCATCCGGATGAGCATGTCCGCTAGACAGGCGCCAATCCGGAAAAAGCTTGAGCTTTGCGGTTGCCGCATGCCCCTCCGGCGGACCCGCTTTGAATGCAAACGCGGTGGCGTCGTCACTCCACCCGGAGCGCCAAAACACGACCTCGTGATCCGGAAAATAGTGCCAGCTCTTTTGAGCGGTGATCGGGATGGCCTTGATCGCCGGGTCATACCAGATGAACGTCCAAAACTCTTCCGCGTTGACCTGGCCCTTTGACTTCAGCCAATCGGCTACGCCCTGCGCCTCCGCGTTGCCGTAGCGTCGGGCAAGGTTGTAGAGGATGTTGTAGTTGGTGCGAAAGTTTCCGTTGATCCGTTCGCGGTTGTAATCGTCGCCCTTTCTCGATCGTGTGACCGGGCCGGCGTAGATGTCGCCGAAATCGAAATTGAATTCTGCACCCGGCAGAGTCGAATGCGCCACGTATATGTGAGCGGATCTCAGCCCCGGTGTTGTCTGATAGAGATCTTCACCCGTCGCGTGCAATTGAACGTCCATGTAGTGGATGAGCCACGGCGTTGAGAATATCCAATACTCCATACCCTCGTAGTAATATCCATCCTCCGAATATGTCGCCAGGACCCGATCATAGATCGCCCTCGATGCTGCCGCCCAATCCTTGGCTTCTGGCGTCTCGCCCATCAGGGCATACGCGGCAACCGCTAATCCCGTTATCGGGATGAACGTGTGATTCTGGCTGTATGCATAAGATTTTTCCGATTTGGGTTTGAAGAAATCGTATAAGAGCCTCGACTGCTTTATGAGTTTGTTTCGATATTTGTCCCGTTCTGCAGTTGTCAGATCGTGATACAGAAGGTCGTACGCCCATCCCATCCCGTAGAGCAGATGGCCGGCGGCAAGATCGACGTTTGGCTTGTTGTATGAATAGCCCCAGACGTCATACGACACGGCAGCGTCCATGTATTTCTTTGCCGCGTCGAGATACTTCTTATCGCCGGTGACCTTATACACAAAGGCGGCCTCCGCGATGCCTATGCCGACTTCATTTTGAACTCGACGTTCTTCAGCCGGCGGCTTAGGCGGTTCGACCGTCATCGCCCGAACGCGGGAAAGAGCGGTTTGCCAAAGCTCCTTGTGAGACAGCGACTTTTTTCTGAGGTCGTCGATCTCAGCTTGAGTCAGAAACACTCGCGGGTGCACACCCGTCAGTTCCGGTCGCAGGGATGATGGCTTCGACTTGGCTAACGCAACAAGCGGATGTTCGCCTTTTAGTCTCGATGAAGCCTCACGTTCCGCTGCGAGTTCCTGAGTGTCCTGGGCCAGACCCGAAACGGCAAATATAGAAATGATCAGAGCAATTGTTTTGAACTTATTTGGCATGTTAATGCGGATCGCGTTACAAATATTTCTTTAGGAATCGGATCATGTCGTCGTTCACTTTCTGACCGTCGTCTTTGTGACGAATTCGACATTCGATCTTCAGTTTGTCCATCGCTCCTTTCAAGGCGACGCCGAATCCGGGGTGATGGATCGCGTCACTTGTCGTCGACTCTGCGGTGAGTGGTTTATCCGCGACGCTGTAGAACGCCCAGACGGGCGGGTCGTCTTTGGTCAAGTACGTCAGCGGAGAGATCGCGCGAAAAAGTTCGACTCCCTTCGACGTTTTCATTTCTTCCGGTGTCGCACCGAACATCGCACCGCTGTAATAAGTTTGATACTGCAAGGCCATCGGTCCAACGTATTTTGAAACTACATCCGGCACCAAGGTTGTCTGTGCAGCCGACACGGCCATCACTTTCAAACGTGTCGACTGTCTTAGAACAGGATCGGCGTTCTTCTTATCGGCCATCTCGTCATGAAAGCCGATCCAGAGCGACGTCATGCCGCCCGCCGATCCGCCGGTCGCGGCCAGGCGCTTGGGATCGATGTTGAAATCTTTAGCGTGGAAGCGAGCGTACTGGATCGCTCGAGCGGAATCCATATAGTGCTGCGGGTAAATCGCCTCACCCGTTAACCGGTAGTTGATCGCCATCACCGTCAGCCCGGCTTCGAGCATCTCGTTTAATTGATTTATCGAGATTCCCGATTTGTCGCCTCTCGCGAGACCCCCGCCGTGAATGTAAACGACAAGCGGCGTCGGCTTAGCCGATTTGGCTTTCCACAAGTCGAACGTGTTCGCACCGAACGGACCGTACTTACCGTCTGCGATGTCAGGTTTTGGTTTCTCGGGCGGCTTCGGCGCGCCTTCCTGCGCGAATGAAGCGAAACATAAGAACGTCGTTGATAACAAGACCGCCAGCAGCGCCAAGGAATAGTTTCTTTTCATTTTCGAATAAGCAATTTCCCGAGTCATCGGTATTTCTATCGGTCCAAAAGATAAGCGCCGAGCTCATCGCGACCGGTGTTCACGAACTGAATCTTCGTGGGGATTCGTGTTCTTCGTCTGCTTCGTGTGTTTCGTGGTTGGCTTTGGGTGTGTCCACATCGCGCACCGTTGTCGGAGAAGGAAATCCGAACCACGAAACACACGAAACACACGAAGAACACGAAACAAATCCGCAATCCGCAATCCACTCAGTCCATCAGCAATCCGCCGTTGACCTCGATCGTCTCGCCACAAAGATAACTCGCCGCGTCGGACGCAAGAAATGCGATCACGCTCGCGACTTCATCCGGTCGGCCTTCGCGGCCCATCGGAATCGCCTTGCGAAGATTCTGCATTACTTCCGGTGTCGTGAAAGTCTCGTGATAAGGAGTGTCGATGACGCCCGGCGAGACTGCGTTGATCCTAATCCCCTGCGTAGCGAATTCTTTTGCCAGCCCTTTTGTCATCGTCAGGATCGCGGCTTTCGCGGACGAGTAATGTATCGACCCAGGCGCTCCGCCGTTGCGGCCGGCGATCGATGTGACGTTCACGATGACGCCCGAACCTTTCTCCAGCATTTTGGGAATGACTGCCTGCGCGGCAAAAAATGCACTGGTCGCGTTAAGGTTCATGACCTCATTCCACCGCTGCTCCGTCATCTCGAGCGTCTTCAAACGTTCGACGAGTGATCCCGCGTTGTTGACGAGAATTTCTACCGGACCGAGAGCGTTCTCGACTTCGCGCACCATCTGTTCGATCTCGGCATTTTTTGTCACGTCCGCCTTTATCGCCACCGCAGCACCGGCGCCGGATGAGAGAGCGGCGACAGCCTCATCCGCACCGGCCTTGTTATTGAGGTAAGTGATCGCGACGGATGCACCGCAGCGTCCGAATAATTCAGCCGTCGCTCGCCCAATGCCGCTTGACGCTCCAGTGACGAGAACGACCTTACCCGTAAAATCGAAGAAGTTGTTCATGTTTTGTTCCTATGCTGCTTGATCGCTTAATCGGACCTTTCTGATATTTCCGGCAAGAGCGAAAAGAACTATTGTTCCTATCGGCGCCAGCAAGCCCGCGGTCACAAGTACGGGCGTGTATGAAAAATTGTCGACGATCCAACCGGTCGAAAAGATAAAGATCATCGAACCGATGCCCGCACCGGTCCCGCCCAGCCCCGCCACGGAGCCGACCGCCTTTGATGGAAAGAAATCGCTCGGTAACGTCTGCACATTGTTGATCCAGACTTGAAATCCAAAAAGAACTACACCGATCAGGACAAGCGCCGTCACCCAGTCCGGCGTCATCGCCGCCGCGATCCCCGCGGGCATCAATAATGCGGCGAATGCGATGACCGCCTTACGTGCTGCATTTACCGTCCACCCGCGGCCGATCAAGAATCCCGATAGCCAACCGCCGAAGAGGCTTCCGGCGTCTGCCGCGACGTAAGGCACCCATGCGAAAAGCCCGATCTGTTTGAGGTCGAAGCCGTGAACTTTATAAAGGAAAAGAGGAAGCCAGGTAATGTAAAGCCACCAGATCGGGTCCACCAGAAACCTTGATGCGATGATCGCCCAAGTCTGGCGATACTTAAGAAGCTCGAGCCAGCCAGGAGACGACTCTTCGGCGCCCGTGTTGGCTTGTGCGTCGTCCTCTCTGATGATCGCAAGCTCGGCTGAAGTAAGCCATTTGTGTGTTTCTGGTTTGTCGTAAACAAACCACCAGACCGCGAGCCACGCAAAACCGAGGAGACCGGTGGCGATAAAGACCGGCTGCCAGTGACCAAAATATGTGTACAGCCCGACGATGACCGGTGGAGCGACGATCGATCCGATCGCGGCACCGCTATTAAAGATCGCCATTCCAAACGCGCGCTGTCTGGCGGGGAACCATTCGGCTACAGTTTTTGCCGCACCGGGCCAGTTGCCGGCTTCGCCCAATCCCAACAGGAATCGGAACGCGCTCAAGCTTCGGAGTCCGACCGACCAGGCGGTCGCCATTGCGGCGATCGACCAGACCACAATCGACACCGTGAATCCCTTTTTGACGCCGATCCGGTCGTACAGCTTGCCGGACAGAGTTTGGCTGATCGTGTACGCGAACAGAAACCACGTAGCGATTCCGCCGAACTCGGTGTTGGTCAGATTGAGATCTTTGACGATCTTTGGAGCGAGGACCGAGACCGTCAATCGATCAATGTAATTGATCAACGTCG
>JANMUW010000264.1:0-19303 GCA_031392105.1 Acidobacteriota bacterium
CGATCTCCTGCTCGGTGACGGCCTCGGAGGCCGGCGGCAGAGCCAGAATGGGCATCGACCCACCGATTGCGGTGAATGACAGCTACTCCACAAACCAGAACACGACGCTGAATATTTCGGCACCGGGCGTTCTGGGTAATGACACAGACATCGACGGCGGCCCGCTCTCAGCAGTGATCGTCGGCTCGACGTCGAACGGCACCTTGTCCTTGAACGCGAACGGCTCATTCAGCTACACGCCGAACGCCGGGTTCACCGGAAGCGATTCGTTCAGCTACAGAGCGAACGATGGCTCGGCCAACTCGAACGCTGCGACAGTGACCATCTCGGTTGATAACGTCAACGATGCGCCCGTTGCGGTCAATGATAGCTACTCGACGAATGAAGATGTCGCTCTCAATGTTCCGGCACCGGGTGTCCTCGGGAACGACTCAGATCCGGACGGAGACTCCGTCACATCAGTACTGGCTTCGGGCCCGGCGAACGGAGTCCTGGCACTGAACGCGAACGGCGGCTTCAGCTACACGCCGAACGCAAACTTCAGCGGCTCGGACAGCTTTACCTACAGGGCGAGCGATGGTTCGCTGACGTCCAATATCGCGACGGTCTCGATAACGGTCACCGCCGTGAACGATGGTCCGGATGCGGTTAACGATTCGGCAACGGTTGCCGAAGACAGCGGCAACAACGTAATCAACGTTCTCGCAAACGACACCGACGCGGACGGCAATGCTCTGACGATCTCAGCAGTTACGCAGCCCGCAAACGGTGTGGTCGTAAACAACGGTACGAACGTTTCGTACACGCCGAACACCAACTTCAACGGTCCCGATTCCTTCACGTACTCGATCAGTGATGGAAACGGCGGCTCGGATACGGCTACCGTCAGCATCAGCGTGACGGCGGCTAACGACGCACCGTCGGCGGCCAATGACGCTTACTCGACAAGCGAGGACGTTGCTCTGAACGTACCGGCACCTGGTGTTCTCGTGAACGACTCGGATCCTGACGGTAACGCGATCACAGCGGTACTCGGCGCGGGTCCCGCGAACGGAACTCTGATATTGAATGCAGACGGCAGCTTTACTTACACGCCGAACGCAAACTTCAATGGCAGCGATTCATTCACGTACCGGGCGAGTGACGGAACGCTGACATCCAACATCGCGACGGTTTCGATCACGGTAACGGCTGTTAACGATGCTCCGGTCGCGGTCGATGACAGTGCATCGGTCGCTGAGGACTCTTCGAACAACATCATCAACGTCCTGGCCAACGACACGGACGCGGATGCCAACACGCTAGCAATCAGTGCTGTAACTCAGCCGGCGAATGGCGCGGTAGTAAACAACGGTACGAATGTTTCGTACACCCCGAACGCAAACTTTACCGGCACCGACACGTTCAGCTACACCGTCTCTGACGGAAACGGCGGAACGGACGCGGCGACGGTCACGGTTTCGGTCGGAGGTGCGAACGACGCACCGGATGCTGTCAACGATTCGGCTACGGTCGCGGAAGACAGCTCGGCGAACGTGATCAACGTACTTTCGAACGATACCGATCCGGATGGCGACAGCCTGACGGTTTCGGCGATCACACAGGGTGCGAACGGATCGGTGGTCAACAATGGCAGCAATGTTGCCTACACCCCTAACGCGAACTTCAACGGCGTCGATACATTCACCTACACGGTAAGTGACGGCAACGGTGGCACTGACACGGCAACGGTGACCATCACCGTGACTGCGATCAACGATGCCCCTGATGCGGTGAATGATTCGGCGACCGTTGTCGAGGACACGACGAGCAACGTCATCAACGTCCTTGTCAACGACACCGATGCTGACGGCAACACGCTGACGATCACCGCGGTAACGCAGGGTGCCAACGGCGCGGTCGTGAACAATGGTGCGAACGTATCCTACACGCCGAACGCAAATTACTTCGGACCAGATTCATTCACATACACGATCAGCGATGGCAACGGTGGAACGGACACGGCAACGGTGAGCATCACCGTCACGGACATACCCGATAACCAGTCTCCCGACGCGGTCAACGATTCGGCGACGGTCATCGGGAACAGCTCGAATAACATCATCAACGTTCTCGCCAACGACACTGACCCGGATGCGGGTCAGACCTTGACGATCACGGCAGTGACACAAGGTGCGAGCGGTTCGGTCGTCAATAACGGCACGAACGTCAGCTACACCCCGAACTCGGGCTTCCTTGGATCCGACAGCTTTACCTACACGATCAGCGATGGCAACGGTGGCACGGACACTGCGACGGTGAGCGTCACTGTGGTTCAAGGCTCAGGTGCTCTCGTGATCAATGAGGTGGAGATCGATACACCCGATACAAGCGGCAACGAAGGTTGCCAGTACATCGAGATCCGCGGGGCGAACCCGGGTGGGGTTGTTCCGGCAGGAACTTACTTCCTGTCGATCAACAGCGACGCAGGCAACTTCGGTTTCGCAAGTGTCGCGGTCAATCTCGGCGGTGCTGTGGTCGGATCAAATGGCCTGATCACGCTCATCAACACACAGCAAGGCGGATGTCCGGGTCGCATCTACGACGCGGGCAGCACGATCGTGAACTATAGTTCGGCAACCTTGCTCGGCGGCAACCCGATCACCAGCTCGGAAACGTTCCTGCTCGTGACGAGCACGGCGAATCTTATGAACGGTTCGGACCTTGACGTAGACGACGACGGACTCATCGATCCTGCCTTTGGCGTTGACGATGAGACCGGAGCCGGTGTCCTTGATGGTTTCGCATTACTCGTGAATCCGGATGAGGAATTCGTCTACGGTGCAGCGGCTGGTGCGGTGAATATCAGCGACGCGTCTGATACGGATCAGCCCGATGCGGTCACCCGTCAGCTTACCAACACGACTCCGTTCCAGGGCTTCTACCTGGGCGAGCTTGCAGCTTCGCCGGCTAATACGGTGACGTATGTCGCACCGGGCACTTTCCCGCCGGGAGCCGTGCTTACACCGGGAGCTCCTAACTACGCTCCGCCCGCAAACCAGGCACCGAATGCAGTCGACGATTCAGCGACGGTGTCCGAGGACAGCAGCAACAACGCCATCAACGTTCTTGCCAACGACTCGGATCCCGACGCGGGTCAGACATTGACGGTCACCGCGGCTAGTGCGGCGACAAACGGAACCGTCGTGAACAACGGCACGAACGTCTCGTACACACCGAACGCTAATTACTTCGGAGCTGATTCGTTCACATACACGATCAGCGACGGCAATGGGGGAACGGACACGGCAACGGTGAGCGTCACAGTCACCGACGTGCCGGATAATCTGCCTCCCAATGCCGTCGACGATTCGGCAACCGTCAACGAGAACAGCTCGAACAATGTCATCAACGTTCTTGTCAATGACACTGACCCGGATGCTGGACAGACGTTGACGATCACCGCGGTGACACAGGGCGCCAACGGCTCGGTCGTCAACAACGGCACGAACGTCAGCTACAGCCCGGCTGCCGGATTCGACGGTGCGGACAACTTCACCTACACGATCAGTGATGGTAACGGCGGCACGGACACTGCGACGGTCAACGTCACGGTCACACCGGTCGCCTCGCCCGCGGGACAGCTTCTGATCAACGAGGTAGAGATCGATACACCAAACACTCTCGGCAACGAGGGCTGTCAGTACATCGAGATCCGCGGTCAGAATCCGGGCGGAGTTGTTCCGACGGGAACTTATTTCCTGTCGGTCAACAGTGACGGAGGTAACTTCGGATTCGCAAGTATCGCCGTGCATATCGGTGGTGCCGTGGTCGGATCGAATGGCACGATCACGCTCATCAACACGCTTCAAGGCGGATGTGCCGGACGCGTCTTTCCGGCAGGAACGACCATTGTGAACTACGCTTCGAACACGCTGCTCGGCGGTAACCCGATCACGGGTTCGGAGACGTTCCTACTCGTCACGAGCACGAGCAGCTTATCGAACGGTACCGATCTCGATACGGACGACGACGGGTTGTTTGAAGCGGTGTTCGGAATCGACGATGTGACAGGTGCGGGCATTCTCGATGGGTTTGCGTTACTCGTGAATCCCGACGAGGAGTTCATCTACGGTGCGGTCGCGGGTGTCGTTAATGTCAGCGACTCTTCTGATACGGATCAACCCGATGCGGTTTCCAGACTATCGACGAACTTGAGTCCCTTCCAGGGATTCTACGTCGGAGAACTTGCGGCATCGCCGGACAACACAACGGCGTACGCATCACCCGGTAACTTCCCGGCGGGGGCCAACCTCACTCCGGGAGCACCGAACGTTCCTTAACAGCAAGTGGCAGTGGCGGTGGGAGAAATCTCGCCGCCACAGCCAGGGAGTTTACGTCAACGCACTAATTGATTGCTCGCATTATTGAGCGAAGTAGATTGATCCAGGGCGGCGTGGGAACACACAACGGCACGCCGCAGCAATAACTAATTTAGAACCTATTCAGCATGAAAGAGGAGAGAAAGAACAAAGTTATGAGACACCTTTACAAAGCCATTCTCTGTTTGATCGTAGTCATATCGATCCAGACGACAAGCTTCGGACAGATCGGTTACTCGATCAGTGACAACAACCGCGACGTCACGAATCTTGATCAACAGTTTTACCAATTCGACCTTAGTAGCGGACAGGGCACCCTGATCACGAATCTCGTGGTCAACGGCCAGCAGATCCGTCGCGAGTATGAAGGCCTGGGAAGCGCCGGGACGGTACTGTTCGGCATGACTGAATTCGATACCGAACTTTGCAACACCGGATCGGACCCCATCACCGGACTTTCAGCAGATGTCCGAATCTTCCGTGCGAACGGAACCTATCCGCTCGCGAACGGAGTACAGAGCGCGATCGGACCGCAGATCGGCGAAATGTGTATCCCCGCAGGGTTCACAGAAGGCTCGGGCGGCTACAACCCCGTCGATGGATTCCTCTACTACATTGCGTCGGATGATCTTCTGCCGGCGTCGGCACCTCGAAGCAAGCTCTATCGTGTCAGCCCGACAAACGGCCTTGCGACCCAGATCGGACCTGCAGGGGGAATCACACTTACAGCCGGAAGCGGCGGTGATGCGAATCCCTACTTTGATGGTCTGACGATCCTTCCGGATGGACGAGCGTTCGCATCCGAAGCACGGTTCACAAACAATCCGGTACAGACCCCCGGAGTCGCGGATAACGGCGGACTGTATCGCATCTTCCTATCCGGCCCGAATATCGGCCGCGCGACATTCGTGAAGCATCTGCTCGACACCGACGTCAATCGTGATACCGGATTGGCCAACAATGGTTTCACGATCTATCTGCTTCTCGAAGACGGCCGCGTTTACACGACGGATAGCACAACGGCCGGACCGATCAATACGCCGGCCTTCCCGAGCGGAAATCCGGCCGGTTCAAATACGCTCTCGACTCCGGGATGTCTTCGCCCGATCGCTTTCCCGGGTCAGTTCTGCGGTGACCTCGAAGGCTTCGACATTCCGAACAACGGTAACGGTATTCGGTAAGTTGTTGTTGTCACACTGGGCCATTTTCGGCTTTTCAATCGAATCGGGGCAGTTGCCTGCCCTGATTCATTTCTATTTTTTCACGGGTGTCTCCCGCTCGTTCGCCGCGACGCGTGACGACCACAGATGGTCCTCGCGAGCGTGATAAAGATTTGAAAAATCATGCAAACTTATACACGAAGGTCTTTATTCTCATCACTGATTCTTCTCGTTTTACTAACCTCTAACTACCAGCCAGCGTTCTCGCAGGCGTTCGACAACGGCTCTTTGGCCGGCGTCATAACCGACCCGAACGGTGCGATAGTGCCTGGGGCAACAGTAACGGTCACAAACAAGGGAACGGGTTTCAAACGGTCAGTAGTCGCCAACGACGAAGCTCGATGGACGCTCACGACTCTCCCTATCGGAGACTACGAAGTAAAAGGCGAATTCACCGGCTTTCAGCCTGCGACTCAGACGGTATCCGTTTCGTCGAGCGCGACTGCAACTGTCGATTTGGTCCTGGGTATAACCGTTGATCCGAACCTGGTCACGGTCGAAGGGTCTGCATACGACGGTCTCTTGAGTCCATCGAACTCAGCGACCGTCACGACATCAATTTCGGGCCGGAATCTGGAACAGCAGCCTGTGGTCAACCGCACGCCTTTCGGTCGACTCCAGTTGGATACATCGACTAGCGGCGAAATCGCCGACCCCAATACCAACGGCAACGGGAATCCCGAGATCTCCGTAAACGGAACGCGGACGAACAGTCAAGGTGTGCAGTTCAACGGCGTGGATGCAACGAATGTGTCCGGCACGGGATCGCTAACCGAGAGCATTTCGCCGGCTCCTGAAACGGTGCAGGAAGTAAGTTTTTCGTCGAGCCTCTATGACGCATCGCTCGGACGCAATGGTGGCGGAAGTGTTCAGCTAGTGACCAAGAATGGAACGAACGATTGGGCCGGTTCGGCGTATATGTACGCCCAGAACGAAGCGTTCAATGCGAATGATTTCTTTTTCAACCGCGACGGTATCGATCGCCAGAAAGCGCGGCGGCTCGAGGGTGGAATCGCCGTGGGCGGACCGATCATCAAGAACAAACTTTTCTTTTTCGGCGGCTATCAAAAGACCGACGTCAACACTGCGTATGTACAGACCGCTTCCAGCTTTGTCGTCCTCCCTGAGTTTCTCGCCTTTGTAGCGGACCGGAGCAATCCGACAAGTTTTCTCGCGGGCCTGACGCGATCGACTGGTCGCGGAACGCGGTTTCCGAATTGTGTAAGAACTACGCCGTTACCGCCTAACGCATTCGCAGGTGAAGTCTCCGGCGCCTGTATCGATCCGTTCGCGGTCGGTTTCCGGGTTTTTAGCCTGAGAAATCCTTTGACCGGGGACTATATCATCCCCACGCTTCGCCCCGGCTACGAGCGTCTCTTTCTCGACCCGGCAAATAACATTCTTACAGTCGGCGGAGTACGGATAACTGACCCCGCGCTCATCGGTCTACCGGACGGCTTTCCCTTAGTCGACACTGCCCCTCCGAGCAACGCCGTGCCGCTTGGCGGCTACCCGCTCGTGCGCCAACGCAACGCCTTCCCGGCGGAGTTCAAGCAGGACCAGGTAACTACGAGAATCGACTACACGATATTCCAAGGTAACACCGGCTCGAATCTGTTGAATGCCACATTCTTCTGGGCCGACTTTCCGGCACTCGAGCCATTCACCGACGACACTCTCGTATCCCCGTTTCCGGTGCTGAAGGATGATCGAAATCGTACTCTCGCAATAACCGATACCCATGTCTTCAACTCGAAATTTGTTAACGAGACCCGATTCGGCTACTTCTTCCTCGACAACAGCCGTCGTTTAGACGACCGGTTCCTGGCGGCGGAGCTGACGAACGAATTCCAGGGAATCGTAAACCCTGCGGCGGTGTTTGCACCCGGCCCTGAAACCTCAAGGCTCGCTCGCTTTGCCGGCACCGGAGTGATCCAGGATTTTTCGGTCGGTGCGCCGAACGACGCATTCAACCGTCGCGAACAAACCACTCTCACCTTTGCTAACAACAGCACGGTCATCGGAGACAACCATACGATCCGGTTCGGCGTCGAGCACAAGCGGAATACATTCGCAACGAACTTGCCTGAAGAGCAGGGGATCGAATTCGAAAAACTTGAGAACTTTACCGAGCTACTTATCTCGTACGTGCCCGAAGCCGATAACAGCCTTGGCATCACCGAAAAGAAGTTTCGCTTTCGCGATATCAGCCTTTATGTAACCGACGAGTGGAGGGTCCGGAGTAACCTAACGGTGAATGTAGGTCTTCGTTGGGACTGGTTCGGACGGCCGGTGGAAGCAAACGGACGATTCGCGAATTTTGATCTTCGCCGGGTAACGAATCCAGACAACATTCTTTCAGGCTTCGTTCTGCCGGCAAATTCTTCGGACACGGGTTTTGCGGCCATCGATAGTACACTGCCGGCACTTGCCCGAGCAGAAAACAACCACACCCTGGACGGACAGGATCTGAATAACTTTGGCCCGCGTATCGGGTTCGCATACAAACCGTTCAAGAATGACAAGACCGTTATCCGAGGCGGCTATGGCGTGTTCTATGACCGCCCATCTGCGGCGTTCATCAATACCGTCTACAGTAATTTTCCATTCTTCAAGGAACTGGAGCGTTCGAATCAAAACACTCCGGCGACTGTTCAGGCGCAGACTGCTTTTTCAGGAGTAAACCCGAACACTCCGTTCATAAACTATTTTCCGTACCGACTTGTCGGAAACACACTCGCGGATTCGTCTCCGTACACGCTCGTCGACAACACACCCGGTTCGTCGGCGACAGGCGGATCCGAACCTCTCGAGTTTAGGGCGGTCGACCCGAACCTGAAGACCCCACTCGTGCACCAGTGGAATCTCGGATGGCAACAAGAGTTCGGAAAAGGTTGGGTGATTGAAACCCGGTACACGGGAACACGGGGCCGAAATCTTCTCCTCGCGGTTGGCTTTAACCAGCCGTATGATCTCAACGACCCGTCGACACCGGATTACATTTTCGAACGGCTCAACGCCGTTTGCCTGATGACGCCGGGATGCTCCCTACCTCCCGCGGTTCCCGGCCAAAGTGCAAGACAGCGCGGAGCGTCGCAATTCTTCGGGCCGACGCCCAACGACTTCGTTGCCGGTGCGTTTGGTGCGTGCAATCCGGTTTTCGCTAACACGGCGGGGTATGCTGCATGTCCAGGTGGCGGAATTGATCTGAATCTCACACCCGCCGATTTTGTTCAGCCGCGAGCGATCATTTCAGCGAGCGCACGTGTTCCGTATCTCGGACTAGATCCGACTGACGCGATCATGCTTCAGTCGCGCGGCTACTCCATCTATCACGCCGGACTGTTGAATGTGACTCGTAGATTTAGCAAGGGCTACACGTTCAATGCCTCGTACACCTTTTCCAAATCGATCGACATAGGCTCGACCGATCCGGGAAGTACTGCCGCGAGCGGCCGTCCGGATACATCGAATCTGGGACTGGTAATTCAGGGAGATCAACGAAACCTCGAGGCGAACCGCGGTCTCTCGGATTTCGATCGCACGCATCGATTCTCTGGATCATTTACATGGGAGATCCCCGCATTCGGAAGCAAGTCGAAATTCCTGACGGGCTGGCGATTATCCGGATTCGGACAGTGGCAGAGCGGTACGCCGTTTTCGATCTATGCGTCCAACGCCCAGTTCCTCAGAAACACCGCGTCATCAGCATTCCTCGAGCAGTACCGCGGCATCCAATTGCTCGGTGTTCAGCGCATCATCAACATAAACGGACAACTCGTCGAGTACGGAAGAACTTATTTCAATGTCGGGAGTGGAAGCGGCACGATCTTCGAAGCCGCGTTCGGCAGGCCGAGCATTAGAAGTCTCGAACTCCTTCGTAGACGCAACTGTCCGGATATAACGCGCTGCTACTTCAATACTCTCCAGGATCCGAATAATCCCGACTCGGCGCTCATGTCGGCACTCGGCGGCTTCGGCAACCTGGGGAGAAACATCCTTCGTGGCCCCTCACAAAAGCGGGTCGACTTTAGTATTCAGAAAACAACAAACCTATCCGAGCGTCTGACGCTCGAGCTGAAGTGGGACATTTTCAACGCGTTCAATTTTGTAAATTTCGCGAATCCAAACTCCGACCTGAGTGACGAAACCGATTTCGGACAGATCACCCGCACGGTCGGTGCGCCGCGTGTCATGCAGTTCGGAGCGAAGCTGAGGTTTTAACTGCGAGTGTTTTCTCGCGACAAGAGAATTATGAAGAAGTATTTGATCTACACCTTACCGATTTTTACGATCCTTGGAGTTTCACTTTTTTTCTGGCAGTTCTACCAGACAAAAGCTAAGGCGGCGCGGGTCGAGTCCGAGATACTCAAAGAGCTGAGCGCGCAAGACATTCGCTCGATCCTTACAAGCAGTCCTGCAACAGCAACAATTGCCGACGAGCCCGAATCGCAGCGCCTGTTTCTGAAGGGCCTGCGCGAGTATCTGGCGTTGGCTGCAGAAGCTCGCCGCGAAGGCCTGGCGGACGACCCACGATTCACACTGAACTTTGAGTACAAAAAAGCGCTTCTGCTCGCCGACGCATTCGAACAGCGGTCGTTGACGAACAAAAATGGGCCACTGAATCCATCTCCGACCGACATGGAACTCTTCTGGTCGGACTCGTCGAACGAAACGAAATTCCGCGAGACGATGAAAGCCATTGCCTCGATCCAGCAGGACGTCGAGAAACAGCGCGGCAGTGACATCGTCGTGCCCGGACTAACCGGCGAAGCGATGGAGAAAGCACGCCGTAACTTCTCTCGGGCCCACATCCTGGCAGCGAAAGCGAAAGCCGAATCCGATTTTGTCGACTCCAGGGAAATTCAGCTTCGCCTAAAAATACTGGAGGCCGGGATCCTTTCGTCGGATTTTCTTTGTAAGCATTGGGCCGCAAATATCACCGCGACAGAAGCCGAGATGCAAACGTATCTCGCGGATCACCCGGAATATCACGCCGGTCGAAAAGAAGACCTCGCGAAGAATCTACTTTCGCGAATAAAAGCGGGTGAAGATTTCGCGTCGATCGCCCGGGCCGAGAGTGAAGACCGAACTTCAAAGCTGAATGGAGGACTATACGAGAATATTTCGACTGATCTGGTCTGGCCGGAGGTTGAGAAGGCTGCACTTTCCATGGAGAGCGGAAACGTTTTTCCCGAGCTGATCAAAACCAACACGGGTTTTCACATCGTCAAACTGGAAAGGAAGGCAGCTGAGAAAGGGGACGGCAAGGGAGGGGTCAAGTTCAGCTTTCGCCACATCCTGATTCAATTCGCATTCGAGGATCCGCATCATCATGTGCCAGAGGTTCCGGCTCCGTTCGTCGATGCGCGCACGATCGCGAAGAAGGCGATCGAGACTCAGAAGCGCGACCTTTTCGTGTCGAGCGTGCTGGCCCGCGCCGGCATCATCGTTCCGGAAAGTCTTTAAAGGGTTCAGACAGAGTTCTCGGTACATTAACACCCGTGTAAAGACCGAAGTCTAACTTAGAACTATTCCGAGTTTACAAAATACGAACCAGCTTAATAGCCGCCGAAATGCGGCCACAGGAGAAACGGCATCATGAAATTAGGAAGTTACCTCATCGGATCATTTGTCCTTAACTTTGCACTGATATTCGCATTCGCGCACCAAACCTCCGCACAACAAATTTTCCTGAACGAGATCGAGATCGATCCGCCATCCGTCGCCGACAACTCATGCATGTACGTCGAGATCAGGGGAACCGCCGGCGCGGTCGTCCCGGCGGGAGCGTACTTCCTGTCTCTCAACAGTGACGGCGGTAATTTCGGATTTGCGAATCAGGCGGTAAGCATCGGTGGTCTCACCGTCGGTGCAAACGGTACGATCACTTTACGGAATACCTTCAACGGCGCATGTCCGAATCGGACCTATCCGGCGCAGACAACGCTCTTCGAATACAACTCGCCACTGTTTATCGGATCGGGGTCGGAGACTTATCTTCTCGTCCAGACAGCAAGTTCGCTGACGACCGGTCAGGATCTCGATACCGACGACGACGGGCTGTTCAACTCGCCAATGCCGATTACGGTGATCGATGGATTCGCCTTGCTGGTAAATCCGAAAGAGGAATACGTGTACGGTGCGTCGGCCGGTGTTGTTAACATCAGCAACACGACCTCGACGGATCAGCCGGACGCGGTAACGCGGTTCCCCGGAAACAACACACCGTTTGTTATGTCTGCTTTTTATTTCGGAGAGGTTGCCGGCACACCCGATGAAACGACAGAGTACGGGAATCCCCGGAGTTCAAACTTCCCTGCCGGAGGTGCTCTTTCACCAGGGTCCGCGAACGTCCCGTCGGTAACGGTGCCGGGCGACGCGGTCGCCGATTTTAATGGTGACGGAAAAACGGATTACAGCGTGACGAGAACCTCCGCGGGAGTGATGACCTGGTATAACTCGATCAACGGTTCCGGGGAAACTACCTTTTCTCAGTTCGGAATCACAGGAGATATCCCCGCACCTGAAGATTTCGATGGTGATAACCGAGACGATATCGCTGTTTGGCGTCCGGCCGCCGCGTTTGATGCGGCGTTCTGGATCCTGAGAAGTACGAACAACACATTCCAAGTTGTCCAATTTGGGCAAACAGGCGATGACCCTGCAGTTGTTGGTGATTGGGATGGTGACGGGATCGCCGATCCGGCTGTTTACCGCGCGTCGACTTCCGGCAGTCAGTCCGTGTTTTATTACCGGGGCAGTGCAAATAATCCGGGTGGCAATATTACGTTTGTTCCGTGGGGAACCACAGGTGACCGAGCGGTGCGCGGCGATTTCGACGGTGACGCAAAACCTGACGCTGCTATCTATCGCCCCTCAGATCAGACCTGGTATATAAGGAAGAGTTCGGATTCTCAGTTGCTCGCTCAACCCTTTGGCCTCAGCTCGGACATTCTTGTGCCCGGAGATTTCGACGGTGACGGCAAGACCGACTTGGCTGTGTTCCGCAACGGAACATGGATAGTTCAGCGAATCTCAAGCGGCCAGGTCAGCTTTACGCCTTGGGGTGCGGCGGGTGATGTACCCGTTGCCGGCGATTACAACGGCGACGGTTCGGCGGACCTTGCCGTGTGGCGTGCGGGCATCTTTTACGTCCTTCAGTCCGGCGGATCTCCAACCTATTTCTCGTGGGGGCAGACCGGTGACCTCCCGGTAGCCAGCGTATTCAATAATTAGATAGATAGGTTCGATTTCGAAGCCCCGTTCCGTGCGAGCGGGGCTTTTTTCATGACCCGTTTCGCACCGGCCAGAATCTTTACTAGGTTAGCAATGGTTTATCCAATCGAAAGATTTAACATCGCTATCAGCTTGCTTCTGAGACTTTTGTCGTAAACTGTCCTTCGCATTACTCGGGGAGGTTAACGAATGAAGAAAAAGAAACTTGAATCCAAGCTGTCGAAGGCGAAGAAAAAACTTGCGGAGACAACATCAGAACTGAACGAAATGAAAGCCAAGCTCAAGAAAAGCTCCGTAGGAAAAGAAGGTACGAAGCCAGCACAAAAGCCCCGAGCCGCTCCTCCGCAAAAGAGATCTCCCGTAGCGAAAAAGAAGGTGGTAACTTCGACCGCCAAACCGTAGTCGATCATCCAAGTCTTACGCTCCTTTTGTATTCGAGCGAGATAGCCGCGCGACGTCTCGCTTGCAGGCGACAATGATGCGCGACGAAATATTTCACGCATCCGACGAGTCGGCGTCGTGAACAAATTCATGTGTGCGTTACAGCACCGACATCCATATCTTGATCTGCTTTATTCGGAAATAAGCTTTGGGCCAATACGAATGAAATTGAGTGAGTTCCGAAACTCGCACTCCGGTAAAAGCGACGTGTATCTATGAACCGACGAAAGTTCATCGCCCTTGGCGGCGCGACAATTTTGGCCGGCGCAACGTCATATTTATTGTCCGACAGAAGTAATCTTTTACGGTCAGACGTAGAACCCGTAGACGATACAAACGAAACTCTAACTCCAACGGAAAAAGAGATTCTGTTTCTTGCCTCCCTCGCTCCTAGTGGACACAACACGCAACCTTGGTTTGTTCAATATCTCGAACCTTACCACTGGATTATCGGTAATGATAAAAGTAAGTGGCTGCCCGCCGTTGACCCCGCCCAGAGAGAGACGATCTTGTCGATCGGCACTTTCATCCAAAACCTTGAATACGCTGCTGGCTCTCTCGGCTACGAATGTAATTGGAATTTATTAGCTTCGACCAATCAGGATGAACGGGTAGTCGAATTAAACCTTCTAAAGCAAGGATCTTCAAATACTTTTGAAACATCAACAATTCGAAATCGCCGAACAGTTCGTTCTGATTTCTTGGGTGACTTACTGAAGAAAGAAGACCTCGAGTATATTGTCGGTACGAAAAGCGATTTCATTCAGTATCTACCCGCCACCAGCAAAGAAAGTCTTTACGTTAACGAACAGACCATCGAAGCTAATCGTCTTCAGACCTATCGCGATTCGGCCCAGCAAGAGCTTTCCGAGTGGGTCAGATTCTCAAGCAAAGATGCCGCGAAGTATCGGGACGGACTTACAACAGCGAGCATGGAGATCGAGGGAATATCAGGATTTGTGGTGCGCAATTTCTATGATAAGGACGATGTAATGAAAACCGATTTCAGGGAAACGAGCCTTGATAAGGTTGCGACTCAAGTGTCGCAATCGGCTGGTTGGATCCTGATTACCAGTAAAGACAATTCTGTCGCGACGCTGCTCGAAACCGGAAGGCGAATGCAAAGACTTTTCCTGCACGTAAGGGAGAAAGGTATCGCCATCCACCCGATGACACAGATCTTGGAAGAGTCGTCGACGAAGCAAACGCTGAATCAGTCGATCGGAATGACCGACAGCGTTCAATTCTTGTTGCGGGCCGGTTATGTGAAAAATTATCCTCTGCCGGTTTCCCTACGTCGGCCGGTTGAATGGTTTGTACGAAAATGATGTGAGTGAAAGGCGGTAGTTTAGCTATAGTGCAAGTCTTTATGGAGCTTTGAAATGGAATTGGATGTAGTGCTTTTATCACGAATACAGTTCGCGCTGACAATAATGTTTCATTATCTGTTTCCGCCGCTTTCCATTGGCTTGGGTATTTTGCTCGTCTTTATGGAGGGAATCTACCTGAAAACAGGCGACAAACAGTATGAGGAAATGACGCGCTTTTTCACGAAACTCTTTGCCGTTAACTTCGCGCTGGGTGTGGCGACAGGAATCGTGATGGAGTTTCAATTCGGGACGAATTGGGCAACTTATTCGCGTTTCGTCGGCGACGTTTTCGGCTCGGCGTTGGCGGCGGAAGGCATTTTCGCATTCTTTTTAGAGTCGGGATTTCTGGCGATCCTTGTATTCGGCTGGGACAAAGTTTCACCGCGAATGCATTTCTTTTCCACAATAATGGTGAGCCTTGGTTCAATTTTTTCGGCGGTTTGGATCGTCGTCGCAAATTCCTGGCAGCAAACCCCGGCGGGTTTTCACGTGGTCGGCGAAGGCGCAAATGCACGTGCCGAGATCACTGATTTTTGGGCAATGGTTTTCAACCCGTCGTCCGTTGATAGATTGGTTCACGTTGTTTTAGGGGCGTTTATTTTGGGTGCATTTTTTGTCATGAGCATCACGGCCTATTACATTCTAAAGAAAAAACATCTCGAGTTCTCCAAAAAGGCATTCACCATTGCACTCATTTTTGGTGCCGTCGTTTCGGTATCGGAACTTGTTTCCGGACATTTTCAGGCAAACACAGTTTCCCGAACTCAACCCGCAAAACTCGCTGCTTTCGAAGGTCATTTCAAATCCAGCGGAGGCGGAGCCGATATGTGGATCTTTGGAATTCCCGACGAAAAGGAAGAGCGGGTGAAGTACGGCGTAGCCATTCCGGGCGGTTTGAGTTTTCTGCTTCACGAAGATTTTTCCACTCCCGTTACCGCACTCGACCAGTTTCCAAAAGAAGATCGTCCGCCCGTGGTGATTCCATTCTATATGTATCATCTGATGATCGCTTGTGGAATGTTTTTTATCGGCACCACGTTCCTCGGATTGTATTTTCGATTTGTGACGACAACGATTTTTGAGAAACGCTGGTTGATGACAATTTTCGTGTTTGCGGTCCTCGGTGCCTATGCCGCGAATCAAGCCGGATGGATTGCGGCGGAGGTCGGGCGGCAGCCGTGGGTCGTCTACGGGCTTTTGCGAACAGCTGACGGAGTTTCCAAATCTGTAGTCGCCGAACAGGTGTTGATCTCGATCGTGATGTTTTCATTCGTTTATGCGCTTCTTTTTGCAGTTTGGGTTTTCGTGATGAACAGCAAAATTCAACACGGGCCCGAATCAGTTCAAATGCCAACGGAAACTACTGAGAGCGGTTTACTCGAAGCTGCGGCTCGACTTGCCAATCCTGCCGGATACTCAATGCTTGGTAATGAGGACGGGCCCGATAAAGAAAGGGAGGCGAAATAAGATGGATCTCAACATTGTATGGTTTGGGATTTTGGGTGTTCTGCTTGCCGGATACGCAATTCTCGACGGTTTCGATTTGGGCGTCGGGATTCTTCATTTGTGGGCAAAGGATGACACCGAAAGAAGACTCTTGATGAACTCGATCGGACCGCTGTGGGATGGCAACGAGGTGTGGCTCGTCACGTTTGGCGGTGCGCTGTTTGCCACGATGCCGCACGCTTATGCAACGGCTTTTTCGGGATTCTATCTAGCCTTTATGCTTCTGCTTTGCTCTCTCATCTTTCGGGCGGTTTCAATGGAGTTTCGTTCAAAATCTCAAAACCGGATCTGGCGGAAGAGCTGGGACGTTTCGTTCTTTCTGGCTTCGGGCGTTGCGACTTTTCTGTTTGGTGTAGCGGTCGGAAATTTGATCCAGGGAATTCCGATCGGAGCTGACAAAGAATTTGTGGGAACGTTCTTTGGTTTGCTAATGCCGTATCCCTTGCTCGTCGGCTTTCTCTCGGTTTCTCTTTTTGCGATGCACGGATCGATCTATCTTTACCTCAAAACAAGCGGAGAACTACAGGCGAGGATCAAAGACTGGATGTGGACAACATTCGGGATTTTTCTAAGCCTTTACCTGTTGACGACAATAGTAACGCTCATCCTAACTCCCGACGTAACACGAAATTTCGCGACGATGCCGATCGCCTGGATTGCGGTGGTGTTGAACGTTTTGGCGATTGCGAACATTCCGCGGGCGATCTACAAAGAAAAACCTGTCTACGCTTTTGTTTCTTCATCTGCGACGATCGCAGCACTCGTTTTTCTTTTGGGGATGGCACTTTTCCCGAATCTGATTATTTCAACCATCAACCCGGAATACAGCCTGACGATTTACAACGCCGCTTCGTCGCAAAAAACGCTCGGTATCGCACTCACGATCGCAATAATCGGAATGCCGATTGTCTTAACGTACACGGCCATAGTTTATTGGGTTTTTCGCGGAAAGGTAGAACTTGGAAAGTTCAGTTATTGACACTTCGTTTATTCGCCAATACGATTCTGGCGGCCAGTTGAAATCGGCGACAGATTATGAAAAGTTGAGAAAGCCTGTAAATACTGGAGCCGGTGATAGGACTTGAACCTACGACCTGATGATTACAAATTTAAACGGCAAGTGATTTAATTTTGGCAAAGTTTCTAAGCCGTTTGATTCTTTTGAATTTCAGCCGTGAATCACCTTGTTAGTCCGATCGAGTTTCAAGTGGTTTGAGAGAGTTGACACACTTTTGACAAACCGAAATGAGTTCGCCGTCGAACTCGAAGCACGTACAGATCGGCACCCGACGTGCTCTGATGGTCAAGGCCCAATGTATGACCTATCTCCTGGCACATCACATGCTGACGATTTGTCTCGGTGTAGCCGCCGCCATTGAAATATGAGTCGTTCATTTTGGAGTAACCCTGCGTTATATGAACGCCGCCTGTTATATTGATGGAAGCCAAGCCAAGCCAACCGTTGAAACCGTACGACGCATTGCAGGAACGAACTTTACCCGCCACCATCGGACATCGAGAACGGGTGCTCGACGAACTGCTGCCGGCTTCATAAATTAGATTGAGAACTGACGAAGCAGACGAATCCGAATTGGCTTGACTGAGATTATCGTCCCAAGCGGTCGTATTGCTATCAACGATCCGAAGATTAAACGGGTTCGACGTCCGGGCCCAGTGGTAGTTGCCCCACGAATGAGACGCACTCGATGTGATGGGAAAGCTCAAAGGGCGCAAATCGTCATTGCCGAGATGAGCGTTACACTGATCTTTGATTTCATGTTGGAAGCTCCTGTTTGTAATTTTCAGTCTACAGAATGATCGGGCCTTTGAGACGGCCCAACAATATGCCGGAGTATACGAACGAACCTAAATGAACACTTGAACGAAAAGCTGCAAGAGTTATCCGCAAAGATCGGGGCTGGAAAAGCATACTACTCTCCGGAACTCCAAAGCACAATATTTTTCAGAACCTACAGTATCAGTTTTATTACTGGCAGGTTTGTCAGCGCGGATATCAGGATGGGTACAATCGGTCCCCGCGATATGGTTCACGGTCGGCAATCAACGATCTTAGCCTCGATCCTCAATCGATAAGCTACAGTTCACCGGAAACCAGGCGATCGATCGAGAGGTCGAGTGCCTTTTTCGTTAAGACTAATACTTGAGGATGATGTGATCCACCGGAATTAATCTGTGTGATATCGGACAGGTATGCCCATTACCGAACAGCGTCGACGTAACAGGTGTTCGACTCTATGCACCTTTTATTGACTCTTACCCCGGCGATGTTTCCGATCCTCTCCCGGAACGCGACTTGCACTTACGTCTGACTGCGCATTATTTTCGCCCGCAAGAATATAGCCTGTTGGATTCAATGAAAGCACCAAACGATCAACCAAGGAAGTTTCAGTCGGTAATGGCCGGGACCCTAATTCTGTTTACGCTCGCGATTGGCCTTTTGAGCGGAGTACAGAGTGTCGGGGCACATGGCGGTGAGGACCACGGCGAGTCGAAACCCGCAGTTACGACTCCGGACGGAATGGTATCCCGGACAGCACGACTCGGCGACTACGAAATCTTACTCAAATATCTTTTATTCGAACCCGACACTCCTCTTTCGGGACGGCTGTTTATCACTCGGTTCGCTACCAATGAACCTATGGGTGACGCCGTTATAGAGGCGGAGGTGGAATCGCCGACCGGGATGGTGACCGCAATTACGGTCGAGAAAACGGATGCGCCGGGAAGCTATGTTCTGAAACTTCCGGCATTGCAAGAGAGCACTTATACGTTTAGAGCCACGGTGCGTATAAACGGTAAGACTGACACTGCTACTTTTTCCAATGTCGACGTCGGACTGCGTGAAACAGCTCCCTCATCATCCGCAAGTTCCTGGACGCAAACTCTCTTAATAACATTTTTATTGATGGTCGGATCCGTTCTATTTGCCGGATTGATCTTTTTAGCCTTCCGAGCCGTCAAGGACAAACCGATCCGCGAAGAGGCAGTCGCTGCTCACGTTTGAACAGTGGAATGTTATTCGATCAACGATTATCGAACCGGGGCAGTGCTTGGCGGATGGAGTTGAAATCCTCAATTGACCTTCTTAGAGGTGGGGCGTTTCTTTTCATGCTTGCCGTCCCACTTTTTTCTCAACAGCAGCCGA
>JANMUW010000299.1:0-11252 GCA_031392105.1 Acidobacteriota bacterium
CATGGACTGGACGCCGATGCAGAAACTCAACCTCAGCACCGGCTATACCTACCAGCACCTTAACGCCGTGACCGACATCATCGTACCGGTCGCAGGTTTGCGGCTTCCCGGCATCAGCGAGTACTTTGTCCGCGATAGCTACTTCTTCTTTGACGTGAACGCAAGGCCGATCAAACGTGTTTCGGTGTTTGCGAGTTACCGGATCAGCGACGACGGCGGCCAGGGTGACCGCGTGTCGACACGAGCACAAGACATAATAAGTTCTTATCCGATGCGATTTCAGTCGCCCGAGATCCGGGTGGCCTTGAAATTGACGAAAAACATCGACTGGAACCTAGGATACCAGTACTACGATTACAAAGATCGCTTCGCGAGTTCGCAGAATTACAACGCCCACCTGCCGTACACATCGATTCGCTTTTACTTCGGTAACTCGGCCGATCGATAAGGCCAGATATTCTACGCCCGGATGCATTCGGGCTGGACGTACGCACGTGTTCTCGGTCACACGGCCTCTGCCAACACAGCGGAAAGGCTCTCGCTCCCGCGTTCGAAATCGCGGCGAAAGTCCAGGTGGCCGGCTAATCATATTTGCCGAGCTAAGCTTTCGCCGAAAAGTGCTCGCGTTTCGCAAGGCTCCGTTCTCAAGGCCTGCATAGCAGACATACGATGAGGCGCCGTCGATTCGCAACAATTTTGATCTTCATTTGGGCAGGCGGATTTGCGCTCTATTCCTTAGGTCCGGAACGCACCTCGGCGGAAGGACCGCGCGAGGAAGTCGCAGCCGGACCGGCTGCGGTTGGCAAACCGTTTCCACCCGGTATCAGCTTGGATTGCGCGCGTTGCCACGGACCCGAAACGACACTGCCTTACCTTGCCGGAGAAAAGTTTCATAAAGACGTTCACGGTCAATACGACGGGGGCATTCACGCGCAGCCAGGTTCTGACGCGAAACCTAGAGCCGCCTGCGTCGACTGCCATACGACCGATGGTGATATGGCGAGCGTCTTTCCGTCCAGCGACGCGAGATCCACCACATTCCGCGCGAACATAGCCGAGACCTGCGGCAAATGTCATGGCGACAGATCGGTGATGCAGGGCAGTGGAATTAGCGATCGCCCCGTGCTCTCGTACCGGGAGAGCGTTCACGCGCGAGCTGTCGCGCTTGGCAATTCGAAAGCGGCGGTTTGCACCGATTGTCACGGCGGCCATGCGATCCTGCCAGCTTCGGACCCAAGCTCACCGATCGCAAAGATCAACGTACTCAGGACCTGCGGCCAATGCCACGAAAAAGAGTCCGCCGAATTTTCGCCGAGCGTCCACGGGGAGGCGGTGGCGAGGGGAGTGTCCCGCGCTCCGACTTGTACCGACTGTCACGGCATCCATGCCATCTCAAGGCCAGGCGATACGGCGGGCAGTTCTCCTTCTGGGGCGGCTGCGACCGAGAGCTGTGCGAAGTGTCATGAAGGCGTAACGCTAACGGAGGAGTATGGTGTCGCCGGCGGCAGAGTCAGCAGCTATCGGGACAGCTATCACGGCCTCGCTTCGCGGATGGGCTCAAAAGCGGTCGCGAATTGCTCGAGCTGCCACGGCGTGCACAACATACTGCCGTCGTCCGACCCCAATTCGATGGTCAGCGCTAGCCGCCTTGAGCAGACGTGCGGCCAGTGCCACATCGGAGCCGGTGAGAACTTTACGAAAGGCAAGATACACCTGGCATCTAACCTGGTCACCGGGACGGATGATTCGGATATCGCCGCTGCCGGCACCCGCATCGTACGTTGGATCTATCTACCCATGATCGTCGTGGTCATCACGGGAATGTTCCTTCACAACGCGTTGATTTGGTGGAAAAAGACGAGAGCCAAGCGTCGGGTCGATCGAAAAGTCGTCCGTCTGACCGGCAATCAAAGGCTGCAGCACTGGTGCCTGCTGATCAGCTTCTTTGCCCTCGTTGTAAGCGGTTTCGCATTGCAGTACCCGGAGACGTGGCTCGCCAGTCTGCTCGACGAGACCGCGCGCCGGGTTATTCATAGAGCAGCCGCGATATTGATGCTTGCCGTAGGCGCCTATCACATTGTGTATTTGTTGATCACCCGCGACGGAAGGCTTTGGCTGAAGGATATGGTTCCGCAATGGAAGGACGTAAAGGACGTGATAGGGAATTTTGCCTACTACCTGGGCCTAAGCTCGGTGAAACCGAAAATCGCCCGTTTCGGATACGCTGAAAAGGCCGAGTACTGGGCGGTCATCTGGGGAACAGTGATCATGGGGCTGACGGGCATGATGATCTGGTTTAAGATCGACATTTTCGGGTTTCTGCCACGTTGGTGGATCGAGATCGCGCTAGCGGTCCATTTTTACGAAGCTATACTTGCCACGCTGTCGATCATCGTCTGGCATTTTTACCAAGTAATTTTCGATCCCGATGTTTATCCGCTGAATTTTGCCGTCATCGACGGACGAGTTTCCGAAGAGGCCTATCGTGAGGAGCACGAGGCGGCATATGAAGAAATGATTGAGGCTCGGCTCAGCGAGTTAAACGAGAAAGGCGCGACAGACAGTTCCGAAGAAAAGCCTGATTGAGATCAGGCGATGGCGTTTTTCCGCACATCACTACTTCCGTGCGTGACATACGGCGCACTGGAATCTTGAGATATCGCCGAGGTTGATCGGATGCTGGAACGGCTTGTTTCCCCGATGGCAAGTGTCGCACTTTTGCTCCGACAGTGCTCCGAGGTCAACAGGATGTTTGAACGCCTGCGCAGTCACATTGCTTTCGGCCGGAAGTCCCGAATCGAAGATGGTGGTGTGACATACATTGCAGTCGTTTGTAATGACCTTTCCCGTATTGCTGAAGTGTTGGCCGTCGTGGCATCGAAAACATCCTTCGGTTTGAAGATGGCCGATATTATTCGGGTGTGTCTGCCAGTCGGTCTTCATTTCCGGGAAGAAATAGGTTCGGTATATTCGCTGGACCTCGGATACAGCCGTCGTGATCGCGTCGCGATTGCTTATGTACAGGTTCGGGTAGTTTTGCTGGTAGTACTGGTTCAAGCCGCCATCGATCGCATTGACCGCTTCGTCGGTGGTCTCGTAGCTTCCGCTGAGAAGGTCGACAGCGTTGCGTTTCAGGAAGGGTATCGACGGGTCCATGCGGCCCGAGACAAAAGATTCGTCAACGGCTACGTCCGGAGGTTGGTAAACGTGAGCGGGCCGGTTATGACAGTCGACGCAGTCCATCTTGCGCCGGGAGGCGGTTTCGATCTGATCTTGCGGCAGCGGCTTTTGCCTGCTGTTGTATTCCGTTATGTTACCGTCCCGGTCTTTGATACTGACCCACGGAATGACCTGCCGGCGGTCATCGGTGGCGATATACGTAACTTCGTTGGCAATATTCATATGCCAGTGAATGCCGGTGACCTGGCCGGCCTTCGGGCTTCCGCCGCCGACGTTGATCAGCATCCGCCTTTCGCGCCGAGTGTTGAGTTCGTCATATCCGTATCGGTTAAAGACCTTCAGCTGCGCGCCAAAAAACTTCTCAGGCCAGTGGCATTGCTCGCACGTGTCTGGAGCAGGCCGCAGGTTGTGGACGGGCGAGCCGATGGGGCGCGAATATTTATGAAACGTCACCGAGTACAGCTGATATGCTCCGGAGAGTTTTGACTTTACGTACCAGCCGGCACCGCTTCCGACGTGGCAGTCCACGCACCTCACCCGTGCGTGAGCGCCGGCCAGATACGAGGTGAATTCGGGATTCATCACGGTGTGACAGGTCTGCCCGCAGAACGCGACGGACTCTGTATATTCAAACGCCCGGTAGCTGACAAAAGCGCTCGCGAACAAAAAGACGAAGCCGACTGCCAGCAATATGATCAGCGACCGGCGCCGTTGCGGATTGTTCAGATCGATGACCGGGTATCTGGCGATCTCCTCGTCCGTAAGCTTCCGACGCCGGTGCCGCTCCCAAAGCAGCCCGACGACGGAAATGAACAGTCCAACCATAACGATCGTCGGTACGGCGATGAATGTGATGAGGCCCGTATACGGATTTTCGGTTGGGCTGGTAAATTCGATCAGGATCAGCAGCACGAATGAGATGATGCTGGCGCCGACGATCGCGAGGCCGAAATAGCTAATGTAGTTACGAAACAGGCTCGGCCGCCGCGGACCGCCGGCGGTCGCGTCTATCGAACCTGGATCAGGTGAATTGGTATCGGCTTTCTTCTCTTTCATTACTTCGCGGCGCTGACCGGCATTAGAAAAAAGCTCCACAAACCATGACCGCCCGGCTCCCCAGAAAGATGCTCACCGCAATTCCTGCTAGAGTTTGAAAGCGGCCACTGCATACTATTCGAGACCCGCGCTCGAGTAACTAGTTTGCCGGTGCCCTAAGCGTTTTCATAAAGGTGACCAGGCCTTTGGCGTCGTCCGCTGTCATACCTTTGGCTTCATATCCTGGCATAAACGGCGGCTTTTCGCCCTTACGCCCTTTAAGTATTGCCTCGACGTGAACCTCGTCCGCCTTTGTTGGATCGAAAAACTTTTCCGCCTTCGGACTGTGGCAAACCGCGCACTTTGCCTTGAAACTGGCCGCCGGATCTTCGACCGCAGCCGACACGACGGCGGGCGAAGCGTGAAAGAATCCAAGTGCTAATAGCGGAGCCGCGAAAATTATTAAAGCGAGAAATTTAAAACGGTTGATCGTCATAAGTAAAATTCCTTGAGGAGATTGCTGCGCTGTTATATCGCAATGCCCGTGCCGCGGTTCTCAAGGTCATTCGGCTCGTATTTGCCGTAAAGAACGCGACCCGCGGCATCATTACCTAAGCCAATCTTCGCGGTATCCGCGAAAAACTTCGCGACCGTCTCAGAACTTAAAAGTCTTTCCTTCATGACATCTTCTGCAATTCGAAAAATCGTCCGAGCCGAAGGCTCGCTTTCCGTTGTGACAAGTTGCGCAGCTCTGAGCTTTTCCGGGAGCAAAGTGCATCGAGGCCTGCGGTGCAGACATCTGCCGGCCGCGGGCCGCTCCGGGACGCACTGTGTGACACGTCGTGCAGTTCATATTCCGCCCGGCGACGTGCGATGCGTGACTGAAATTCTTGCGAAACGCCGCTGCCGATTGAGATGTCCTCACCAACCGGCCCGGCTGGTGGCACGTGCCGCACGACACCATCGAATCCGACGAACGCGACGAATGACATTGAAAGCAAGTCACATGCGCCGTTGGGCCGGACGGTATCGACAGTGCCACGCCCCGCTGGACCGGACGATGACACGTCGCACAATTCACCCCGCGGTGACGTGAATGGTCAAACTTGGAGCCGAAGCTCTTGAGGCCTGGGAAACGTTTCATCAGGCCCGCGTCGGCGTTGGTGTGACAGATCGTGCAGATCGGGCTCGCCGGGTCGGAAAACTGCACGGTATGACATCCCGCGCACGGCAAATGGTTTGGCTTGCCTGGAAAGCCGATCCGAGGCGAATTATCGTCGCGGCGGTGGCACAGAAGGCACGGCAAACGGCCGTGGTATTGATTGCGATGATCAAATCGTGAATAGTCCGTATCTTGTGGGCCGGCCGGTTCGGCCACGGTTTCGCCCGCCGAAGCCGTCAGAGCAAACGACAGAGCGCCGATCGCAGCGAGAACTAACACCAAACTGAACGCCCTGTAACGCTCCGCCTGCGTCCAATTTGCTTCTGATCTCCTCAACATCATTCGGTTCACTTAGCCGGGGCCGGCAACGCACTCGAATGCGACGCCGGTATAGGTTTTTGCCCGAAGGCGATATGGCATTTCGTGCACTGAAACGCCGGATCCGCTTTGCGTTTGTCGGCCTCGTAATTCAAAACACCGCCGTCGTCCGAAGTCGCCGTGGCGTGGCACGTCGCGCATGCGGCGACGGGAACCTTAAACGTTTCGGGCCGTGTGGTGTCCATTGTCTCAACACTGTGACATGTTGCGCAGCTCAGTTCCGCGTGACTGAACCATTCGTGTCGGAACTTGCCGGAAGAATAACGGCTGCGCCAACTGTCGAGCAGCGCCTTCTCCGTAATTCCCATGCTGGATGCCACGCGTGCGTCGAAATCGGCCGCGGGCTGCTGCGGCTTAAGCTTGTGGCAAGTCGCGCAATCGGTCTGTGCCGGAGCAATCCCGCTATCGGCCGAATGACACGTGAAGCATAGCGAGTGCCCCAGCGGTCTCGTTTTGAAAGTGCCTTTCTTAAGCCAGAAGCCCTCGCCCAATTTTGGAGGCGGTGGCGTAATGTACTCGTCCGCGCCGTCCCCCTGCGGCTGGCTGGTCTGATGGCAGACTGAGCAGCTCTCCTCGGCTGCCGTCGCCGCCTTCCACGACACATTCCGAAAAACGCTTTGCGAAGCTCTGGCCGTCACTATCTCGATATGGGTGCTGTGCGGAAAACCGATCACGAAATCGGACTCGGCCTTCTGCCCCTTCGGCGATTTATCAAAGACCTCCCGCGGATTTGGAAAGGGGTGGCGATTGATGCCTCGCGGGCCGGGATTTGTATGACAGATCGAGCAGATCACCGGAGCAGCCCCCCGAAAAAACTGTTGCCGATGGCAATTCAGACATGACTCGTGTTTTGGATAATCGGTTATATCGGGGAAAGCGGTCGCACCGACCCGAACCTTGTTCCAATTTGAAGACGGGAATTTATGACATGACGCGCACTGGATCTGGTGAGCCTTGGCATCGTGCGGGAAAGCTGAATACTTTTTTGAACGAGCTTTTCGCGAGGCGGGTACGCCCTTGCGTGCCTGCGAGTGCACCATAACGCCGAGATCACTCGAGTAAAAAGAAAACCCGGCTGCAACTGAGAAAAAGAGTGCTGCCACCAACGCACGGAACTTTGCGTTCGTGTTGGCAGAGGGGTTTCGCATTTTGTCTGACCGGCGAGGGCTGTCCCTGATTATTTCCAAATGATATTCCAGAAATGCCCAGCGAACTGTGACAGCCGTCACATGAACGCGAGGAAGCACCTGTTAACCTGTGTGAAATTATCCGCGCATGCTGTGTAGAGTTTCACCATTTGTGAGATCAGCAGTTTCTGCCCGGCCGCCCATTTATGCCGAAACTTGAGCCCTCTACTGGAATTTCCCGCTGAGGCACTCGGATTGCATTCGTTGAGCTATTACACTTCCTAATCCTAATATGTCCACTGTTGAAGGAAAGATCGTTCCCGGCGTCGAAGCTGTGGTGCGCGGCCAAAAGGAGTCGATCTTGTCGAAGTTCTTGCGTCTCACCTGTTCAGTGAGGCTTGGCGTCACCTTGCTATGTCTGCTCGGGCTTGCTTGTCTCATTGGTATGCTGATAATGCAGCAGAATGTCGACGGCTTTGAGAATTATTACGCCACGCTGAAACCGGCACAGCGGGCCTTGTACGGCAATCTCGGCATTTTCGATATTTATCATGCCTGGTATTTCAACGCCCTGCTTTGCATGCTCTCGCTGAATATTATTCTCGCTTCGATCGATCGATTTCCAAAAACGTTCAAGTTTGTCTCCAAGCCACAGACCGTGGTGCCGTTGCGATGGCTGACGGATCAGAAGCAGCGCGCGAGTTTCGAATCGGACGAACCCAGAGATGCGATCCTTTCTAAAACCCGCACCGCGTTGAAGAGTTTTGGCTGGCGAAAGATCCGCACGGTGGAAAAGGACGGGAGAACTTACATGCTCGCCGAATCAGGCGTCTGGAACCGACTCGGAGCTTATGCCGTCCACGTCTCTCTGCTTACGATCTTTCTCGGCGGTTTCCTTACCGCGCAGCTTGGAAAGACCGGCAACCTGCCGCTCGCGCCGGGCGAAACGTCGGATCTGATCCGCGAGACTGTCGTTGATCTCGACCAAGTGAGCGAAGTCACGAAACAACTTCCTTTCGAAGTGACTTTCAATGACATCGAGCAAAAGCTGATCCGCAAAGAAGGTCCGCTTTCGCCCGCGAATACGCTCGACTGGATAACGCGATTTACGATTCGCGACGGTGGCGAAGAATACACGGGACTCGCGCAGATGAACCGGCCGTTCGATTACCGGGGATATAGATTTTTTCAGGCGAGCTTTGTCTCGGTGGGGCGGGCGAGAAACATCACGATCACGGCGACTCCGGCCGATGGATCTTCGCCTCAGGATCTAAAGATCGACAGGAATGGGGCGGCAACCCTCAGCGACGGAACCCTCGTGCGTTTTTCAGAGTTTCGCGGCAACTTCAGGATCGGCGCGGAAGATCCCAATGAAGACACGAGTCAATACCCGAATCCGGCCGCAGTGCTGCAAGTCGTTCCGGCGGGCGGGTCGCTGCAGACCGCTTACGCATTCGGTCCGCAAATGGCGAACATTCCCATCGCCGGAAAGCCGGTTGCCGGATACACGTATCGCCTGACAGATTTTGAAAAAGTATCCGACCGTCACATTCTCTCAGTTCAGCGCGACCCGGGATCGAATGTCGTTTACGTTGGATTCGTAATGTTGTTCATCACGCTGGTCGCCGTATTTTTCTTCTCGCATCAGCGGGTATGGGTGGTACTGGACGGCCCGTCGGTCATCACGGCCGGCAACTCGAACCGAAACCAGAACGCGTTCGACGAAAAGTTTCGACGCTTTGCGGATGGGCTTCAAGCCGCGACCGCCAGGAAGGAGACATCATGAACCAGGAAGTTCTTGAGCAACCGCTCATCATTGCAAACGATAGCGAAAATAAGATCCTGGAAAAGCTCGCCGCCTATCTGCCGGCCGTGATCGCGATCGGAGGCTCCCTTCTGCTTGTCGCCGCCCGATTGAGTTTAGGTGGCGAGGGATTTATCTCGGACGCCGCCCTGATGATGCTCGCCCTTGCGACTTATCTCATCGCGGCGGTCTTTTACCTGACAAATTTTTACGCACCGTTCCGATTTGCCGAACGGCTCGGACTTTGGGCGGCGACATTAGGCGTTTTCTTCAACCTTTCGAGCTGGCTTGTTAGATGGGTTGCTGCATACGACCGCGAGCTCGACATCTTTATCGACCAGGGACGGACCGCCGCTGATATGCCGTGGGCATTTCGTTACGTGCCGTTCGCAAATCTATACGACTTGAGTCTCGCGTTCGCGTTCGGAGCCGGTATCACGACGTTGCTGATAATGCGTAGACAGCACTTTCGGCTGATTGCCGCGCTATCTCTGCCGTTGGCGGCGATCATTCTAGTTCTAGCGCGATTCATCGGGAGCGAATTCATCGATCTACCGCCCGTGCTTGATTCGTATTGGCGTCCGATCCATGTCGGCATTGCGTCGATTAGCTACGGCGTCGCACTCGTATGCTTTGCGGTCGCAGTTCTCTACCTTCTAAAGGACGGGCTCAAGGTCGAGAAGATGGCGATTTGGACAACGCTATTTTCGCTCGGCGTGTTTGCGACGATAAGCAAGTTCAGCGTTTTTGCACCGAGCACTTTCGGGACGTACACGGCGTCGACCTTTGCCGGGGCATCGCGATTTTCTCTCGCACTTCGGGCGGACATTCCTTACGTCGGTTGGTTTTTGGTCGGGGCTGCCGTGTTGCTGATCGCCGCGGCGATCGCCTTTGCAAAGGATGCAAACACGCCAGACGAGAAAATACGGAGAGCTGGCCACTGGCTGCTGCGTTCGGCTTTGGTCGTTCAGGCCGCAGGTATCGGAATGCTTGTGTATCAGGTCAAGAGCATTACGAATGTCTTAGCCCAGATAAATCCGGCGCAGTATGAACGCTTTGCCGTTTGGATGCTTCAGCAGGAAAGTACCCCGCAAGCTCAGATCAATCAAATCCCATCGGCACAACTGGTTCAAATGTCCAACCAGTGGGTACAGCAAAACGGAGCACAGCTTAACGTTAGCTTGAACGCAAATCCAGTTGAACTCGCTGCGTTAATTACAGCCTTCGCGGGAACATTTTTTGTCGTGCTTTTTAGCTTTAAGACCGACAAGATCCGGGCCGCACTTCCGTCGGAAGAAAAACTCGACGGATTGATGTACAAGCTTGCCGGCGTTGCGTTCGCCGGACTCGCGCTGCTGTTGATGACCGGAGCCGTGTGGGCTAATGAATCCTGGGGACGCTACTGGGGTTGGGATTCGAAAGAGGTAGGTGCTCTGGTCGCGTGGTTGACCTACGCAGGGTTCCTCCATTCTCGGATCGCATATGGTTGGAAGGGAAGGCACTCCGCATACTTCGCGGTCGTGGCGTTTTTGTTCGTGATCTTCACGTATCTCGGAGTGAGCTATTTGCTCCCGGGTCTGCACTCGTACGCATAGCCAAATTTATGACTAAGGAAAATATCTTGTTCGTGATCATCGGGATACTGGGCGGTTTCATGGTCGGGTTCTTTTATGCGAACACCGTGAACCAAAGCGCGATGGCTCCGACGCAACCGGGCGTCCAGCAAAACGCAGGGATGCCTTCCGGGCACCCCGCGGTGCCCGGCGCAAACGGCGGAGCAATTCCCGAGGTGCAAGCCGCGATCGATAACGCGAGGAAGAATCCGACGGACTTCGAAGCCCAGATGAAGGCCGCGGAGCTCTACTATCAGATACAACGATTTGATGGTGCGGTCGAATTCCTGGAGAAGGCCAACGAGCTTAAGCCGGATGATCGCGAAGTCATTGTTAATTTGGGGAATTCATACTTCGACGCCGGGCGCTACGAGGATGCCGAAAAGACATACTCCAAGGCGCTGACTAAAAAGCCCGATGATGTAAATCTTCGTACTGACCTCGGCTTGACGTTTCTCTTCAGAGATCCGCCGAATTACGACCGGGCTACGCAGGAATTCAAACGTGTGCTCGAGGCCGATGCTAATCACGTCCAGGCGCTGCAAAATCTCACTGTCGCTTATACAAAAACTTCAGAGAAGGCCAGTGCAGCGGCGACACTCGTCCGGCTCGAACAAGTCGACCCGGCTAACACCGCGATACCTAAATTGCGTGAAGAGATCGAAAAGGTGGCTTCGAAATAGACACGATGTTCCGGATCTAACACCGCTGGACTATATACAAAAGACCGGCCGTGCACTGGCTACGGCGACCTTTACGTCTGACGTCTGCAGGCCGGTAGCTGAGTCGACCTGAATCCCATAAACGACCTCAACATTCTTCCGCATCCAATCGTTCGACCACTTGATCGCGAGGGCCGGCAGTAGGGAAGGATTGGATTCACGGATCAGATCAACCGCCTTTTCGCGTTCAGCTCGATCGACCAACTCCTGGGCCGAGCCGGTTACGATAAC
>JANMUW010000320.1:0-10936 GCA_031392105.1 Acidobacteriota bacterium
CGCGCGGGACGGAAATGCTGATGAGACCATTCGTTCCGTCGATCATGCCATGAACGCTCGTTACTTCCATCGCCTTTTTGAATTACTCCAATTATTGTTTACAAAACAAAACCGCCGGCCGTCATTGCGACGACCGGCGACCAAAACGTTCCTAACTGTCGTTATCTGTTTTTGATGTAGTTGAAGGCCATCGACGCGATGTCGTCGATAGAGCTGCCGTCGCGATCGCTGTCGAGCGCATTTGTCGCCATGTCGATCATCGCGTTCCCGGACGATTGCGGTGCCGCAGCCGCCTGCTGACCTCCGAGAAGCCCGCCCAGCAATCCGCCGAGGCCATCAGCACTTACGCCCTGCTCCTGTTTCTGACGTCCGAGGTAGCCCATCACGATCGGTGCGAGCATCATCAGGATCTGCGCAACTTGTCCGGCACCAAGCCCCGACTCGTTGCTCGCTTTTTGAACAACGGTACCCTGATTATTTCCGAGAATATGTCCGAGGATGCCGCCCGCGTCCGCCTGTCGCGGCGGAGCCGCCGCTTCCTGCTGGCCGCCAAAGATCATGCTCCCCAATCCACCGAGATTCTCGAGGATGCTGCCGTCGTGATCCTGTTCGAGAGCATTATTCAAACTCTCGGCACCCTGAGGTGTAGCGGCGTTGTTTGCAAGGCTTCCGAGGATCATCGGCAGCGCCGCCTGAATAGCCGAGTTAACCGCCGAAGGCTCTGCTCCGACGTTGCTGCTGATCTCTTGTAAAGCATCATTGCCCTGCTGTGCGCCGAGAAGGTCCTGTAGCGAAAACATAAAATTCCCTCCTATTTGTTTTGCTGCGAAGTACAATTACCTTAACACAATCGCGAACGTATCGGACGGGTAAGTTTCCTGTGTAGTGGGTGGGTGTGAACACCTCGGTTAAGCAACAACCGGGCTCGAACTTTGCGGCTTTGCGGGAAAGACTGCGCTCGGTATTGCTAACGATGGTTTCCCCGCAAAGGCGCAAATAATCCGAAATAGAAAGTGACCCACTACCGTTCTCTCTTAACTCTTTGCGTGTATCTCCGCAGGTCGGATGTTGGCCAAGTGTTCATTATCACGGAACAGACGGGACCGCACGGAGAACGGCTACGCACAACGGTCTAGTAGCGGCATCAAACGACTTGCCATCGAATACTCGCGTACCGTCACACATCTGAAACCGGAAAGTGCCTTGCCCGTATAATGTAAACAATGGTTCAATCGCCCATCGGGCTAAGTTTATCCAAAGACATCTTCGAGGTATCCATTATGCAAAGATCGTTCGTTCTTGTATTCATGTTCGCTCTGGCTCTCTCATTCTCACCGGCGCCCGTTTCCGTGACTGCTTCGGCTGATCCGCCGTCGGCGATCCGCGTGACGCCACCGGCCCCGAAGTATACCGAAGCCGAGCGACAGGCTGAGTTGGCACGGCGCCGGGCCGCGGTCGCCGCAAAGATGGTCGACAAGAGCATGCTGATATTGTTCAGCACGGAGCCGAAGCTTTACACGAACGACGTCGATTACGTCTATCGCCAGGAGAACAATCTCTACTACCTTACGAATCTGAAGCAGGAAAATGCGACGCTCGTGATCACCAAAGACGGTGGCACTGTAAAGGAAACTTTGTTCATCCCGAAACGGGTTCCTGTCCGGGAAGCGTGGGAAGGCAAGATGTATGCGCGCGAGCAGGCGGAGAAGATCTCCGGAATAAATACGATAGTCGATGCATCCGAGCAACCGCAGTTTCTACAGGCTGTAAAGGACAAGGGAGCATTTACGTCCAAAGACGGAGGCGTCAGCATATCGGCGAATGTAGTTACGCTATATCTTCTCCTTCCAAAGTCGGAGCAGGACGAAAACGGCAAGCGAGAGTTTCCTGTTGAGAATGCACTTGCCAAGGGGCCGACTGAACAGAAGTTTGAAAACGCACGGCTGATCTTCGACGAACTCCGCCACATTAAATCGCCGTATGAGTTGAAGATGCTTCAACACGCGATCGATATTACGATCGAAGCTCAGATGCGTTCGATGGCGATGGTCGGCCGCGCGAAGATGGAATACGAAGTTCAGGCTGAGGTCGAATACACCTTCCGCCGCCGCAATGCAGACTTCTGGGGCTATCCGTCGATCGTCGGGTGCGGGCCGAACGCGACGACGCTTCACTATGTCGAATCGCAGAGCGAAATTCGTAAGGGCGACCTTCTACTGATGGACGTCGGTGCCGAGTACGAGCATTACACTGCAGACGTCACGCGCACATTTCCGGTAAACGGAAAGTTCTCGAAGGAGCAGGCGGAGATCTATCGCATCGTTTACGACGCGCAGGAAGCGGTCGGAGCCGCCACGAAACCGGGAGCGAAATTCGCGGATCTGTCGACGATCGCCCGCGACACCATAGCCGACGGTTTATTGAAGATCGGCCTGATCACAAAGAAAGAGCAGGTTGGCATCTGGTTCATACACGGCCTCGGCCATTGGCTGGGAATGAACGTCCACGACGTCGGGCGCTATGGCGAACCGTTGAAAGCCGGAATGGTTTTCACTAACGAACCCGGGATTTACATTCGCGAGGATGCTCTCGATAATCTGCCAAAGACTCCTGAGTATCAGGCGTTCATCGAAAAGGTCCGCCCCGTTTTCGAAAAGTATAAGAACATCGGCGTGCGAATCGAAGATGATCTTCTGGTAACCGACACCGGAGTGGAGTGGATGACGAAGGCTCTTCCGCGAAAGCTAGAGGATGTCGAAGCTTTCATGGCAAAGGCGCCGAAGCAGCTTGGGTATCGCGGATTCCAGCCGAGTGATCTGACGACAGCGATGATCAGACCTTACTCGTCTCGTTGACTTCAATAAGAAAGAGCGGGGGCTCGCCCTCGCTCTTTGTCTGTACCTCAGCATTGAAATGATGTTAGATTCTAGATTCTGAACATCCGGAATCTAATGCTTCCCCTTGTTATAGCTAATCCAAAATCCGCCGCCGGCTCGACGCGTGAAAGATGGTCCGCGATCGCCAGCGATCTGCGCACGCACTTCGGGCCTTTCACCGTCGCGTTTACAAAAGGCCCGGGCGACGGCATCGATCTCGCTCGACGTGCAGCGGAAAGCGGCCGGGAATTCATCATCGCGTGCGGAGGCGACGGCACGATCAACGAGATAGCGAATGGGATCCTAAGATCCGGCAAGGATGCCGAGCTTGGCGTTTTTCCGTCCGGTACAGGCGGTGACTTTCGACGTACCATCGGAATGCCGCAGGAAATTCGCGAGGCGGCCCGAGCGCTCAAGAACGGTGAAACAAAGCTCATCGATGTCGGCAAGGTCACCTTTGTCGATCACGACGATAATCCGGCCGAGCGATACTTCTTAAATGTCACTTCCTTCGGTCTGGCGGCGTCGATCATCGAACGAGTCAAAGGTTCGACATCGCTGTCCTGGCTGCCGCTCGAAAGCGTTCGCGGGCGTGCGAGTTTTGCTTTGTCGACCTTGCAAGAGGTGATCGCCATCGGAGCAACTTCGGTTCGTGTTCGCATCGACGACAAAGAAGAGCGCACTTTACAGACGGTAAACTTCTGCGTCGCGAACGCACGGTATTTTGGCGGCGGCATGAAGATCGCTCCGGCAGCGAAGATAAACGACGGCTTTCTTGACGTCATCAACATCGGCGATATAAATACCGCGAAGATCATCCTGAACACGTACACGCTCTATCGCGGAACTCATCTCGATCTTCCGGAGGTGAAAGATATCCTGGCGAAAAAGATCGAGGCCCGGCCATTGAGTGCCGATCGCGAGGTCCATATCGAGATCGACGGCGAGCTTGCCGGAAAACTTCCGGCGGTGTATGAAGTTGTCCCTTTGGCACTCAAGGTCCGCGTTCCGACGGTTGGTGAATCGTGAAAGTAAGTCGTGAATGGTCATTAGAAGATCAGAACGCTTGCACCTGCAGCTTTCTATGATCGACTATTAACGATTCACTATTCACGATTCACTCCCAGGACAAATCTCTTGCCTTTCCCGCGACCTTTCCGATAAACTTATTCAAATCAAATTGCCGAAGTTGTAGAAATACAGCACGGGGGAACCAAGGTTTTGCGACACGCAGAACGGGGGCGCATCTGAAATACAGAAGAAGACTTCTTCGCTTCCAGCCCGTCAGCTAACCTCGTAGGCATAAGCGGAGAAGGACACGACTCGCGTCGCCAGGAGGTTGTGAACTTTACGTCACAGCCTTTTGTTTTTGCTTATTTTCGAGAAGATGGACCAAGCCCCAAATGTTATCTTTGTTAACCGAAATGAATCGGATTCGATCGGCGTGACGACGTCGAGGGGAGAACACACGATGAAGATGCTCTTACGCCTCTTTTTCACTTCCTGCCTGTTGACGCTTTTCCTCTGCACATCCTGCCTTCCCGGTCCGCCGACTGGAACGAGCAACGGTCTGACGATCACGGTCTACGGTTTTTCGATCATGAAGGAGGCTCTCGAGAAGGACATCTACCCAGCATTCTCCGCCAAATGGAAGCGCGAGCACGGCGTGGATGTAAATTTCGTTTCGTCGTTCGCCGGCTCTGAAACAGTAACCAATCAGATCCTCCAAGGTGCACCCGCCGACGTCGCGATCCTCTCTATCGAGCGCGACGTGGACCGGCTTGTCGAAGGCAAGGCTTCGACGACGGACCGCAATAGCTTTCCTAACGGAGGCATCGTCAACAAAACGCCGTTCATCATCCTGGTTCGCAAAGGGAATCCGAAAGGGATCACAGACTTTCCGGATCTTGCGAAGCCGGGAATAAAGGTTATTCATCCGGATCCCGTCAGCTCGGGTGGCGCTCAATGGTCGATCCTGTCCATCTACGGCTCGGAGTTAAAGAAGTCGGAGCTCGAAACCGGCCAGGCGGACAAGACACGAGCTCTTCATACCTTGCAGGCGATTTGGAAAAACGTGATATCGACTCCGGGCTCGGCGAGAGAAGCCCGCACACAATTTGAAACCGGATATGGCGACGCCCTTATAACCTATGAGCTTGAGGGATTGTTGATGAAACAGGTTGGAGCGGAGATCGATGTTGTCGTTCCCAAGTCGACGATCTTCAGCGAACACCCCGCCGTGATCGTGGATCGCAACGTCACGGCTCAGGAGCGCCCCGTGGTGCAGGCATTTTTGAATTTTCTCTGGACAGACGAAGCACAGAGGGCCTTCGTAAAATACTACTTTCGATCGATAACAAACGAATCATTCAATGACGCGAACACGGAGTTTGCGAAGATCGAGATACCGTTTACGGTCGAGATGTTTGGTGGATGGAGCAAGGCCTATAGCGAAGTTATAGAGCAGATCTTTCGGGATCAGGTTCAGAGGAAGTAGGACTGGAGCTCAGGCATCGCGCAAAGCCGCGGATTACCGGCGGCGAGCGATAATGGTTTGAGCGTGTGAGCACTTGTTCGTGCTTCGCACTCATGCAGATGCCCTGCGATCCAATCGGTTGATATGAGCGCAAACCTTTCAGGAGTTCGGCATACACGCGGCTTTGACGTAATGAAGCCACTGAGTATCACGGTTGTGGTCGCCGTGATGCTTCCACTCGTCCTCCTGCCTCTCGCCTCGATCTTCATTTTCGGAACCGCCAATGGCCTCGAAAGTTTCTGGCACGCACTGATGGCTCCCGAAGCGATCTTCGCATTGAAGCTCTCGATAGTGACGAGTTTTTGGGCCACCGTCTTTAACGTAGTATTCGGGTTGTTCGCGGCGTACGTACTTTCGAAATATAACTTTTGGGGACGAAACGCGCTCATTGTCACGATCTCACTTCCGACAGCGATCCCGACGGCGGTTGCCGGCTTCGCGCTGCTTTTGCTTTGGGGCCCATACGGTACGCTGGCTCGCGTGATCGGCGAGGCGAACGTTCCGGAGATAATGTTCACCGCGACGGCGATCATTCTTGCAAATATCTTTGTCACGTTCCCGCTCGCGTTCGGTGTGATCAAGCCGGTCTTCGAAACCATGAGCAACTCGCTTGAAGAGGCGTCCGCAACGATGGGGGCGACGCGCTTGCAGACCTTCTGGCACGTTACGCTGCCGAGTCTGCGCGGTGCCCTTCTCGGCGGTGCTTTGCTCACATTCGCGCGTGCGGTTGGCGAGTTCGGATCGACGATCCTCGTATCGGGCAATCTTGCGAGCCGCACTCAAACCGCGCCGCTGTATATTTTTGCAAAGTTCAACGAAGGGCAGGTTGAAGCGGCCAACGCAATTGCGATCGTACTTGCGCTGCTGTCGTTCGCGATCTTTAGTATTTTGTTTTTCGCAAGGGATTATTTGGAGACCGACTAGGCCGCGTTTCTAGTTTCTGATTCGTGGTTCCTTGTTTCTGGTTTGTCGCCCTGGGTAAGACAGAAATCGAACCAGACAAACCATCAACATGAACTTAGAAACCTGAAACTAGAAACCAGAAACTATAGTGATGCCACCGCCCGACAACAATTTCGCCGTTAGCATTCGCGACGTGAGCAAGAAGTTCGGCTCGGCGACGGTGCTTGAGGATATTAACTTCGACGTTGCCGAAGATGAGATCGTCGTTCTGCTTGGCGCCTCGGGCAGCGGAAAGACTACGATACTTCGGATCATCTCCGGCTTGGAGATGCCGGGATCAGGCCGGATCATACTGCACGGCGAAGATGTCACGAACATTCCCGCGCGACTGCGCGGCACAGGCGTAATCTTTCAATCCTACGCCCTCTTTCCGAAGATGAATGTCGAACAAAACATCGCATACGGTTTAAAACTGCGGCGGCGGCCAAAGCGCGAGATCAAGGAGACCATTGACCGGCTGGTCGACATGGTTCACCTCGAAGAACATCGGAAGAAATATCCTTCACAGCTTTCGGGCGGACAACAGCAGAGAGTTGCGATCGCCCGTGCACTCGCGTACTCGCCGAAAGTTTTATTGTTCGACGAGCCGTTCGGTGCCCTCGACGCGCAGATTCGGACGAGCTTGCGCCGCGAGATACGGCTGCTTCTCAAACAAATAAAGGTCCCGTCGATCTTCATAACACACGATCAAGAGGAGGCCCTTGAACTCGGCGATCGTATCGCCGTACTCAACTCGGGCCGCATTGAGCAGATCGGAACCCCGTACGAGGTATACAATATACCCGAGACGGAACATGTGGCGACATTTCTAGGAGCGGCAAATATTTTGGCCGGTGTGATACGCGGCCAGACGTTCCAGTCGAGCGACGTTTCCCTCGACATCGGGGATGAGTATTCTTTCGCCGACGGCCAACCCGCGAAGCTCGTCATTCGGCCTGAGGACGTTTTTCTTCGCCGCCCCGAAAATCTGATGCAGAAATATCAGAAACTGACCGAAGGTGTCGTCGAACAGCTGAGCTTCGTAGGAGCATACGAACGCGTAAGTGTTCGGCTCGAGTCGCATGATCGTGAGGCGATTTTTGTAACCCGTCCCAAGACGGAAACGGCGGCGTTCCATCTCGAGCCGGGTCAAAAAGTCACGGTGGGCGTCGTACGTTTCCGCATTCTCCCCGATCTCACTCAGCGTTCGGTGCGGGCAAGCCGCGCTGGTTGACACCTTTGTACTCAAGCCCGGTTTTACGTAGAAAGGATTACACTCGCGCTACATTACTTATTACGAAACTCAATGTCAGATTCCTATCTAATCAGATTGATCGATTCATTCGAAGCCCGCGGCGAAAAGACGGCAATGCGAATCGTCGGTGACGATTCGCAAGTCCTCACATTCGGCGAGTCCTTGCGGCAGATCAGATCTATAGCTTACAAACTCAAGCAAGAAGGTGTTGAATTTGGCGACCGCGTCACAGTGATCGGGGAGAACCACCCAAGTTGGGCGATCGCATATCTGGGAATTCTCTATCGCGGTGCAGTCTGCGTCCCGCTCGACCCGCACGGCGAGATCGAAACAATTACGAATTTTATTGAGAACTCAGAGGCAAAACTTGCTTTCATTGGAGCTGAGGTCGAAGAGAAATTCCGGAAGATCGGAGAGAAGCTAAAGAATCCGATTCCCGCCATAGTTTGGAAACAGTCGGCACCACCCGCGTCAGCGGGTGATCTAAACTCAACCTCCGACAATGTTGTATCTGCCTTAAACGCCGCACCGCCCGCTAACGCAGGTGGTACTGACTTCATCGACTGGACCTCGACCGATTTTCCCGCCGATTTTGCCGCCGAAGTTCCGCAAGCAGCCGGGGAGGACGTCGCACTTCTCATTTACACAAGCGGTACTACCGGAACGCCAAAGGGTGTTCCGCTCACGCACGGTAATATCCTTGCCGAGCTGGACGGCGTTAATGAAGTTCTCAAGATCACGGACAAGGAAAGGATGCTGAGCCTGCTTCCGCTATTCCACGCGTATCTGCAGATCGTCAATCTCTGGACCGCAACTACGTACGGATGCGAGGTCGGTTATCTAAAGGAACTTTCACCCGCTGAGCTGGGGAGCGCGATGAAAGAGTTTAAGCCGACCTATCTCACCACTGTTCCGCGCCTCTGGTATTTGTTTCACAAGAAGATATTCGACGCAGTTGAAGCTAAGCCGAAATTAGTGCGGACTCTTTTCCGGACGATGCTTGCGGTAAACGGACACGTCCGCAACCTTTTCGGCATCAATCTGGGTCGGAAACTTTTCGGCCAGGTGCACGAGTCTTTCGGGGGCCAGCTGCGGATCGCGATCTCCGCCGGTTCCCGTTTTGACGAAGATGTCGCGAGTGACTTTCACAAACTCGGCTTCACGATCATTCAGGGTTACGGGCTGACGGAAACGAGCGGTGCTGCCACCGCAACTTACGAGACCGATAATAAAGTCGGCTCGGTAGGCAAAGCTCTCAAAGGTGCCGAGATCAAACTCGGCGATCGCGACAAAAATGGGGTCGGCGAAGTATTGATCAAAGGCGGCATGGTCTTTAGCGGTTATTACAAGAATCCCTCCGCCACCGAGGAGGCGTTCACCGAAGACGGCTGGTTTCGCAGCGGCGATCTCGGAAGTTTTGACGACGAAGGCCATCTTTACATCGTCGGAAGAGCGAAGGACGTGATCGTGCTGCCTTCCGGCAAGAACGTCCATCCCGAGGATCTTGAGATCCATTATCTGAAAACGCCGCTTGTCGAAGAGATGGCGGTGATCGGAATCCGGGATGAGAACGCCCAGCACAGCGGATCGGAGAAACTCGCCGCGATAGTTGTTCCTGACTTTGAATATCTGAAACAGACAAAGGTCGCGAACTCGAAAGAAGCGATCCGTTACGCTCTTGATAACCTCGGCCGGGACCTGCCGGAATACCAACGCGTCCGTGATTACATCATCCGCGCCGAGCCCCTGCCGCGAACCGGAAGCCGTAAGATCAAGCGTTTCGAATTGAAAAAGGAACTCGAAAGTGGAGTCATAAATGGCGGATCAAACGAAAAGAAAGACTGGGAACTTACGTCCGAAGATGAAACGTTCCTGAACCTCCCTGCGGCTAAAGCCGTAGTCTCAATTATTCACGGCAACGCTCCGGATGCTGATGTAATTCATCCGTCTATGAATCTGGAGATCGATCTCGGCCTGGACTCACTCGCGCGAGCCGAGACATTTGCCGCGATCGAACACGCGTTCGGGAAAGAGTTCGCGGGCGACGCTGCGGCCCAGGCACTGACCGTTCGCGATGTGATCGACCTGGTAGGCGCTACGCCTGGCTCGAGCCCCAATGGCACGCCTGCTGACACGCATGACGGCGCAATTAATACGACCGACTTCAACTGGTTGACAATAATCAAAACGGCCGACGAAGATATTCCGGAACTTCGAAAGGCGCTCGAAAGCCGTCCGCTATTTTTGGCTTTCACGTTCATGGCATACAAGTGCTTCAATCTTTTCTGCCGCGTTTTCCTGCGGCTGGAGGTACATGGGCTTGAAAACCTCAGATCGATGAAGCGCCCTTTCATCATTAGCCCCAACCATCAGAGCTTTCTTGATCCGTTCGTGCTCTGCTCAACTTATCCCTTCGAATTTTTCAAGAACACTTTCCATGTCGGTGCGAGTGAATTCTTTCAGTCGCGTTTGATGGGGTGGATCGCGCAAATGCTGCACGTCGTGCCGGTCGATCCGGATACTCAGCTGATGAAGGCGATGAAGGCGAGCGCGATCGGACTCAGGCGGGGACGGATCCTGAACATCTATCCCGAAGGTGAACGCGCGTACGACGGCGAGCTTCACAAATTCAAAAAGGGCGCCGCGATTCTCGCTACCGAGCTTGAGCTTCCGATCGTTCCCGTTGCGATTGACGGCCTTCACAAAGTCTGGGCCCGGCGAAGTTATAAGATCCGCCCGGCAAAGGTCAAGATCGAATTTGGAAAACCGTTTTACTCCAGAGAAGTAGTCGGTCCCCATTTGTTGGCTAGCGGTGAAAACGATATGAATGATGGTTCGAACAACGATCAACGAACCACCAACCACGAACTTCGATCGATCAGCAACGAACAAACGTACGAGCTCGTCACGGACCATCTCAAACAGACGATCGCCGCAATGATCGATAATTTGCGCAAGTAACCTGCTACGCTCTGCAATTGGAACAAGTCCGGTTCGTTCTACGTCTAAACTCGAACAGGAGAAGCCAAATGAATACCAGTCTGTTTAAGATCGTCGCATTGGCATCGTTTCTGATGTTGCTCGCCGCTGCCCTCTACATCTACCGGCCCAACCAATCGTCATTTACCCGGATAACGGTGATCGGAGATTCCCAGGCAAAGGTATCGCCCGACACAGCAGTTATTACATTCTCGGTCGTCACCCAGGGTAAGCAAGCGGTCGACGCCCAACAGCAGAACGCCGCCAAGAGCGATGCGGTCAAACAAGCGGTCGAAGCGATCACTAGTGATGCAAAGACGGAGATCAAGACCAGCAATTACAATCTGC
>JANMUW010000326.1:0-21247 GCA_031392105.1 Acidobacteriota bacterium
CGAGCTGTGGCTGCAAGCCAAGGCGCCGCGCTTTCGCCTCGGCTGAACGCGCCCGCCTCCCCCCCGCGCGCCCCGCCATGTCGACACGCCAGACGCTCGCCTTCTCGTTCCTGGACCGCTATGCGGGCCTGATCATCCACACCGTCTCGGCGATGGTCATCGCCCGGCTGCTGACGCCGGCCGAAATCGGCGTCTATTCGGTGGTGATGGTGCTGCTCGGCCGTGGCAAATACTTCGGGCATAAACAACTCCCCTAATTACAAAGGAGGGGTGGCAGCCGCCTCGGGCAATATCTCGGGTTACCTCTTCCCCGGCTTTCCGCTGTATTATATCTACGCACTATTCGATCCTGACTTCGGACAATATTTGCGTATGACATTCGCGAGATTTTCTCTTGCTGCACTCGTGCTGCTGATCTTTATTGTCGCGACACCGGCTGGCGATTTTGCGACCCTGAACTTTATCGGGTTTTCAAAGGATGGCCGATACCTTGCGTTCGAGGAATACGGCGTCCAGGACGGCTCCGGGTTTCCGTATTCCAGTTTCTATTTCGTCGACGTTGCGAAGAACTCTTTCGCCGCTCCCTTGGTTAGTGTCCGGCTTGAGAATGAGACAGCGACTGAAAAGTTGGCGCGATCCAGGGCGAAACTGAAAGCGACAACGACGCTGAACCGGCTCCGCATCATGACCGGCAACACCGGCCAACTAACCGTCTCGCGAATGCTCACTGATCTGAGCGTTGACGCGTTTCGGAACAACAAGCCACAAAAAATAAACTTCGCAGAGATCGTCGGGTCGATGTACCGCCGGGGTGATTACGAGCTGGAGTTAAATTTCAAAGAGGTCAAAACCAAGGACTGCGACTACGCAGATCAACCTATCTACAAGATCGATCTCTCGCTCAAAGACAAGGACAGCGGCCAAACAAAATTCCTTCAAAAAGATAACTCACTTCCAACCTCGCGTTCCTGCCCGTTAGATTACGCGGTGCAATTCGTCTATCTTTACGAAGACAGTATCGCTGTATTCTTGAACACGTACTACACCGGCTTCGAAGGCCCCGACATGCGTTACCTTGCCGTAACCGGAAAGTATAAATAGATCCACTATGAAATTCGGACTGATCGCCGGCAACGGACAGTTCCCTTTCCTGGTCGTCGAGGGCGCCAGGAAACAAGGTGCTAGCCTCGCCGTCGCCGCGATAAAGGAAGAGACCGACAAACGAATCGACGAAGTCGCCGACGATGTGATGTGGGTAGGCATCGGCCAGCTCGGGAAGATGATCTCGTTCTTCAAAAAGCGAGGCGTGACGCAGGCAATAATGGCGGGGCAGGTAAAGCATGTGCAGATCTTTTCAGGTTCAATGCCCGATGTACGAATGCTGAAGATGCTCTGGAACCTGCCGAAGAGAAATACCGATGCCCTCATCGGCGGCGTCGCCGATGAGCTCGCGAGCGAGGGAATCGAGCTAATCGACTCAACTTACTTTTTGCAGGACCATCTCGCACGAGAAGGTGTTTTGACCAGGCGCTCGCCCACCGACATCGAACTCGGGAATATCGAATACGGCTTGAACATCGCCGATGAGATCGCTCGGCTCGATCTTGGGCAGACGATCGTCGTGCGTGCGAACGCTTGCGTCGCTATTGAAGCGATGGAAGGTACCGACGCGACGATCAGGCGGGCGGGCGAGCTAGCAAATGGAAAGTTGACCGTCGTAAAAGTAGCAAAGCCGGATCAGGACATGCGCTTCGATGTCCCGGTCGTCGGCGTCCCGACGATCCAGACAATGATCGCCGCCGGGGCGACGTGTCTTTCGATCACTAAGGCGAAGACATTGATCTTTGACGGGGATGAGATGATCGCCCTCGCTGACAAGAATAAAATCTGCGTCATCGGCTCGTAGTCTTCAGCTCTCTGCGAACTTTGCGAGCTCTGCGTGAGATAAATCTGTTTAACGCAGAGCTCGCAAAGTTCGCAGAGAAAGTCGGACCCGCCGAGGAAGATACGACGTTAGCCTTACTGACGAAACAATTTTACTGTTCGTCCGTAACAAACAGACTGAAATTGACTAAACTTTCCGGAGAGAAAATGAGAAGAAACTTTTTTGCTTTTTTACTTGGACTGACACTGCTCGTATCAATGAGCTTCGGCCAGGCTGTGCGCATTACGCCTGCGGAACGGAAGATCGCGGCTGGTATCACCGCCGATCAGATGAACAGCTACTTGCACTTTATCGCATCGGACGCAATGGAGGGCCGGGACACGCCATCGCGCGGGCTCGACGTAACAGCTGAATTCTTGAAAATGAATCTTGCGAAGTGGGGATTCAAACCCGCCGGCGACAACGGTACGTTCTTCCAAAAGATCGAACTGACATCTGAGTCGGTCGATCCGGCAAATAACATTCTTCAGGTCGACGGAAGGACTTTCAATCTCAATACCGATTTTTTTCGAATGGCCGGACACAATGGTTCGGCCAACGCCTTGATGGTTTTTGCGGGTCACGGCTGGGTCGTCAAATCGAAGAATATCGACGCTTATAAAGGTGTCGACGTAAAGGGCAAAATAATCGTTCTCACTCACCAGGGCTTCCCGAATCCGAATACGATCACGAACACTCCGGCGGGTGTTGCACAGGTGGACCTGGGCGGCGTTAAGGGCACGGACTGGGCAGATCCTGTGACGTACGCCACGACTCGTGGAGCGGCAGGAATCATTCTGATCGGCTCGTCGCAGATCCAGTCCGGCTGGGGTCAGGTCCGGCAGTTCTTCTCGCGCGGAAGTATGTACCCGGCAAAGCTTCGCGATACGTCACCGGACGCACCAGGCGGTAAGATACCGGTGGCGCTTGTCTCCACCGCCGTCGCCGACGCGATCTTTGCGGGTGCGACAGCGGGTAAGGATTCGCCGACCGCATTTACAATCGACAAGACGGTCTCGATGACGACGATGGGAAGGACGGATTCAAAATGGACCCAGAATGTCGCCGCGATCTGGGAGGGCAGGGATCCTGTTTTAAAGAATGAGATGGTTGCCGTCGGTGCTCACTACGATCACGTCGGCACAAATCCAAATGCGCCCGGTGAAGATAAGATCTGGAACGGAGCCGACGATGACGGTTCGGGAACGGTCGCGGTGCTAGCCATCGCCGAGGCCCTCGCAAAATCCAAGCTGCGGCCGAAACGCTCGATCCTTTTCGTATGGCATGCCGGTGAAGAAAAAGGGCTGTGGGGATCAGAGTACTTCAATAAGTTTCCGACGGTGGATATCAAGAAGGTTGTGGCTCAGCTCAATATCGACATGATCGGTCGGAGCAAGAAGGCCGGCGATGCGAATCCGAAAAACAAGGAGCTGACGGGAGAGAACGGGATCTATGTGATCGGTTCCGAGATGATGAGCTCGACACTCGGTTCGATCGTGAAAGACGCGAACAACGGTTATTTGAAGCTTACATATGATTACCGGTACGACGATCCGAAGGACACGAATCGTTTTTTCTTCCGATCGGATCATTTCAATTATGCTATGAACGGGATCCCGATCGCGTTCTGGTTCGACGGTGTGCACGAAGACTATCACGGCCCCGGAGACTCGGCGGACAAGATCGATTACGCGAAAATGGAGAAGGTCACGCGGACGATATTTCTCACGATGTGGGAGGTCTCAGATCTACCAATACGACCGAAGATCGACAAGCAACTTCCGCCGGAGCTTACACGCAAGTAACAACGGGTCGGGGTCTTAAAAGTGTAGTGTCAGTCCATTCGAGGCGAACCCGTTAATGAATTTGTCTCGGGCTTCGCCTCACGAATTGCCTCCGTATTCATCTTGCGCATCTATTGCCTCGGTCTTTAGACGGAGGTAGCCAGCTCAAAATGCTCCGGCTGTAGCCAAATGGTTTCGGCTACAGCCGACTAAGTTCGGGACGCATGCCTCCGTCTAAAGATTGAGGCAATTCATGAGCACTGGTAAAGCAATTCATGCGGACGAGGCCGCAGACAGTTTCCAAGCCGCCGCCAATGACACTTATTCATTCACTTTTTCATTCTCCGTGGCGATTGCCAGTACGACGAGGCTACGATCTACAAAGTTTTTGAAAAGCTCGTCTCGAAGTTGTTTGTACGTACCTCGAGTACTGTCTGCGTCCTTCGGTTCGGTCTCGTTTGCCGGCTCAGCATCGCTCCCTGCCTCTGCCGTTTCTTTTCCTGCCACCGAATCGCCCGCTTCTGATTCATCCTCAGACTCTTCGGGTTCTACCTGGTCATCATCGTCTTCGTAGAACACGTTGGAGTATCTGTCTGCGATCTTTGACAGATCATCATCGGAAAGAATCTTAGCGATCGTCGACATCAGCTCGCTGACCTCGTAAGGCTCGCCACCAAAACCCTGAAGCCGGTCGAGAAGAAATTTCGCGAATCGCCGGTCACCCCAATTCGAGACGACTTCGATCAACACTTTGTCGCCCATGGCAAGTTTTTCACTGTTTCTTTCCGACGTCGGCATCCGCTCGATCAAGATTCTCATCAACGCCTCTTTTTGAGCATCGGACAATATGCGTGCGTAAGCCGACATATCGTCGTCGGAATCTTCACCAGTTTCAGACTCGGCTTCGGCCTCAGTCGCAACGGATTCGTCGACGGGTTCTTGCTCAGCAGATTCAGCTTTTTCTGTCTCTTCTACGGTTTCAGCGTCTTCTGCAGATTCTTTTTTCTCTTCCTGCTCTTGTTGTTTAAGCCATGCCAACTGCTGAAAGCTGCGCTGCAACTGATATGCACCTTCCCACCGTGTCGCGGGATCCTGCGTACATCGTACGAGCCAGTCTACGATCGCGGTGTCATCCACCTTCTTGGCCTCGAAGATCGTATTGAGCTCACGAATCCTGGCCTCGTACGACTCAAGACGGTGCGGCGTCATTCTCTTTATCCCATCGCGGGAATCGGTGAGCTGCAGTGGCTTGCCATCGCCGCCATCTTTTAGAAAGAGCAATACCAGATCAGCTGGCATTAGGGTTCCGGCTCCAAATGGTAGATCGTCCAACTCGGGTTCTACTACCTCTGGTTCCTGGACCACTGGCTCTTCGACCTCGGTGCTTTCCCCGTTATTCTTATATCGATAATCCTGGCTTTCGAGAATGAAAAATTTCCGCGATTCACCTTTCAACGTCGATGAGATGTCGAAATGCTTCCGAATATTCACCACCGTGCGCTCGTCCGTATTCTCGATGATCTCGGCGTCCTCGGCCTTATCGAATCGGGCCACATAAATTGCGTCGCTGTTCTTGTAAAGCGAAAGCAGCGTTTCGGGAAGTCTGATAGGACAAGCCGCGGTGCGGGCAGGAACGAAAACTGAAGGGAGCAGCAAAACAAGGATCGACAAAAGCGAAAGCAGAGACTTTAACATCACACTTACTCCTTCGAAATAATTCTGTCTTGCGCGCAATTATCTAGACTCAGTAAAATTCGAAATAGTTGCTTCCGCGCAAAAGTTTCTTCTCTATTGACAGCGCCGGCGAGGAAAAGTTCCTTTATTTCTTTTCGGACTGAACCTGACGGTACGCTTCTGATCGTGTCAAACCGAACTCTTTGGCGGCCAGTTTGAGCGCGGCCTTGCGGTCGGCACCAGCAGCTTCGAGCTCTGCGACCCGGTCGGTGACAGAAAGCGTCGGGGATGGAATGCTGACTGTCTCGTGAGCGCGGTCTATCAGTAGAACGATCTCGCCTTTGACAGTTGCAGAGGAAAATTTGGAGTGAAGTTCGGAGAGTCTTCCGCGGGAAAATTCTTCGTGCAGCTTTGTTATCTCTCGGGCTACGACCGCCGGGCGGTCACCAAGAATATCGAGCGCATCAGACAGCGCCGCGGCGATCCGGCGTGGCGATTCATAGAACGCCAACGTTGCGGGTATCGATGCGATCTCTTGCAGGCGTTTGCGCCGATCGCCCTTCTTCGATGGTAGAAATCCCCCATAGAAAATCGAATCCGTCGGCAGGCCGGACGCTGCGGCTGCATTCACAAACGCCACCGCACCGGGGATCGGAACAACCAGGGCCCCGATCTCGATTGCGCGAGTGACCAGGCGAAAACTCGGATCCGATATGCCCGGGGTTCCTGCATCGGAGACGATAGCGACCGATCTTCCGTTTCGCAGGACCTCAACTAACTCCTCGGCGCGTTCGAATTCGTTGTGTTCGTGATAACTGACGAGGTTGTTCGAGATCCCAAAATGCGTGAGCAGCTTTTTGGTGTGACGGGTATCCTCGCATGCGATAACACCGACTGACTTCAGCGTCTCGACGGCGCGGAACGTCATGTCTTGCAAATTACCGATCGGTGTTGCTACGAGATAGAGTGTGCCAAGCATAGAGGCTTGGTTATTCTACGTTGGGAAAGCCAGGCGAACAAACTTTGCGAGGTCTGTGTGATACCGATTTGTCTCACGTGAAGCTCGCAGAGTTCGCAAAGAATGAACTCGTCTGATTTTCTTTCGAGGTGTCGGCGGCCCATCGATAATGTAAATAAAAACCCCCGACTGATCATCAGCCGGAGGTTTTTTTCTACGAAGCTGCTAAGTTACTTAGAAGGGCAGAGGGAACGGAACCCTGTTTCTCCAATCGGTATTCTGATTGCGATTGCCGTTGTAGTTGCCAAGGCCATAGGCATCCGAAAGGACGCGAAGATCATACCTGATCTTGTTCCACTCATTCGCGGCGTTTCGATTCGAGCGCGAATTGCGAAGCGCTCGGTCGATCTGCGAGCCAATGTCCAAAACACGTCGGGCTTCGTCGCGGCTTCCGTTCATATTCCGGCCATTGCCGTATGCGTCGGCAAGATCGTCGGTCGCGCGAGCAAACCGGTCCGAGAGTTCTTCGAGATTGTTGTACCGGTTGTTATTACGGTTGTTGTAGCCACCGTTACCATAGCGGTCGTCATCTCGATCATCTATTCGGTCGATACGCTTTTCAAAGTTGCGGGCGCGGTTCTTCAAGTTCTGAATTGTGCCGCGCATGTTTCGGTTGTAACTGCCGTTGCGATAACTTCCGTTACCGTTGCCGTTTCCATTCCGGCCATAGTAATCGTCGTCTTGATCGCGATACTGGGCCGACGCTATTGAGGGCAGGGCCAGAACTACCAGAGCTAATGCAAAAATCGAAGCAATTTTTGTAAATCCTTTCATTTGATCTCTCCTAAATTATTACTAGAAGGCCAACGCTGCTGCTTTTAGTTCCAACCCTTTCGGCATAGACGCGTTGCCGTTCAGCTCAAAAAGCAATGAATGTGCCACCAGCACTATTCAGATTGCCGGAACACGATATCTGCTGAAATAGTTTGATTTAACTTAGGCGCTCCGGTGAGATTAAGGGTGCGGCGTCTGCCCCTGTCGCGCAAATGGTAGAAGCCATAAACGATAATGTTGAAAATCGAAACCGGACACGGAAAGAGGCCGCCCAGTCATAAGGCGGCCTCGCTCCGATTTAGGTTCGCGCAATTGGTTAATGAGAAAGGCTGAGAGTCTCTGCAGCACAAAGCCGGCCTCCGCTGGCGACCTTGCCTTCGAGCGATTGGATCTTATCAACCTTACCTAGAATTCGCTCTCTAAGCTTCGCCACCGAAAGATTCGGCTCGCTTGCCAGAATCAACGCCGCGACACCGGAAACATGTGGGGCGGCCATCGAAGTACCCGAAGCATCCCTATAAGCATCCCCAAGCCAAGTGGAGAGGATGTCTCTTCCCGGTGCTGCGATGTGCACTGTCTTGATCCCGTAATTTGAGAATGACGCGATCGAATCTGTGCGGTCGAGAGCGGCGACACTGATCACGTTCGGCAAATTGTAGTTTGAAGGATAGTGCGCGCGCTTGTCGTTGTCCGTACCGTTGTTTCCGGCGGCCGCAACGAAAAGGATTCCTTGCTCGCCTGCGGCGCGGATCGCAGCTTCTAAAGCTTTCGAATACTGGGTCGATCCCCAACTCGCGTTGATCACACGGACGTTTACACCTTTCTGCTTACGGTCGATCGCGTAATTGATCGCCTCGATCGCATTCTTTGTAGTTCCAAAACCGCCGCGTCCAAGAAACTTCAAAGGCATGATGCTGACGTTCCAATTGATTCCGGCAATGCCTTCGCCATTGTTACCTTCGGCTCCGATAATTCCGGCACAATGCGTGCCGTGGCCATTGTCGTCCATAGGATCGCTGGCGTTCGTATCGGCGTCAAAGCCGTGAAAATCATCGAAACTACCGAGCTCAACGTCAGAGTACTCCGGTATTGCGTCCGGCCGGGTCCACATGTTTGCGACCAGGTCTTTGTGCGTGTAATCGACACCGCTGTCCAGAACCGCGACGACAACCTTTTCACTTCCGTGCGTTTTCCCCCAGGCCAGGAGAGCACCTATGTCGGCGAGTTTCCTTCCGCCATCCTGACCGACGTTATTAAGCGACCATTGATCACCGAATCTCGGATCGTTTGGACTACCTGAGATCGATCTGTCGACAAGGTCTTTCGACGAGACAGGATCGAGTGGGTCGAGCTCGATCCGATTATTCGGCTCCGCATAGTCGACAAACTCAGACATTGCTTCGTACTGCTTAGCCGTCGCTTCAGCATCGGCGTTATCAAGATCGTCGATCGATACCCAGCCTTTTACCGCTTCATAATTGTCATCCAACAAATCGTTATTGCGATTCGCGATCTGCTTTATCTGCGCGAGCGACACGCCGGGCCTGAAATGGACAAGCAGCTCGGCCTCGGAGCTAGCGCGAACCGGCCCTGGGTAAACCGGCGCAGGTGCCGTTCTTACCACTTCGCTTGACGTAGATTTGGACGAACTGAGTTTATTTTCCCAGAGCCTGATCTGACCTAAAACGGCGGCAAGCGTTATCAACACAACTGCAATGCCTACATGTATCCAAATATTATTGCGATTCATTTGTACTGCTCCTATCGCCCTGAAAATTCGTTATTCGATGACGTAATTCTGCCCGTCGAAATCGACAAGCCTCAGCTGGTATTTGTCCGCCCGGTACACATGCGTGTCGTCGAACACAGCCAGCTCAATTTCCCAGCCGGTCGAGATCATCTGAGCCGACATCTCACCGTCAACCGGTGCTCCGAGAGACATATCCGGAAAATCTTTGTCGACGACGGAGATCTCTTGAATATCGGCTTTGTCGACGCCTAATCGCTTTGCCAGGTCCCGTTTTGCTGCTGCCGTTGCGTCGATCTTAGTAAAACCCATGATTGTCCTTCGTTTCCACGATTTTGATATTTTTACGAAGGTTAGTCAATAAATGTTCGACGCTAAGAAATGTTTGCGTGCCGCCCGCAAAATTTCTATAATCCGAGTACGATCAAAGGGCGTAGTCAACGCGCCGCCAACAAACTATCAAAAATAACTATCTTTCAAATGATTTCGATGAAATGCCGCCGCAAGGCGGCTTTCTTATTGGCTTCCGAGCCGCCGCCGATGCGACACGTTGCGGACGATATCGACGAGAGCCGGAATAATGTAGGTCGCACATGCGGCGCCGAGGATCGCACCGGTAACGAATCTTGAAAGATGCGTATTCTCCCAGATCCCGAATGCCGTAAGCGACCAGTCGATAGTGATGGGTATCAAGGAAAGAAAGAGCCAGAAACGCGGAATAGCCTCGACTTCATCCACCCCTCGCCACAGCGGGTAAACCAGGATTCCGGTCAGCAAACCCGCGTAAACTCCAAAGCAGCGCGAGCATACCGCCATCTGTTGCCCTGCCAGGTGCAAAGAACGTTCAGACATCTGGTGACAGATGTAGCTGAAGAAACCGTACACAGGTGTCGCCGTGCCCGCGAATCCGTTCGCCAACAACAACGGAGCGGCAGCTATAATTCCGACCCAAACAAGTACGACAGCGGACGCCATCAGCCAAACATTGAATGCTTGTGCCCGAAACATTTTCTGCAGATCGAGGGAAATGTAGTTCGCGGCGGGTTCTGTCATCTGGGTCAGAAAAGTATGTGGTTTCCCGGAGACGCGGATCGGTTAACTAACCGCCCGCTACCGCAGGCGGTTCTGACTTCGATTTCTGCTTCAGCGATTTCTCTGTCTCGAGAATGTGATGGGTCGTCTGAATTACGGTGTCCGGATTGAGCGAGATCGAGTTTATTCCCTTTTGGACAAGAAACTCGGCGAACTCCGGATAATCAGACGGAGCCTGACCACAGATGCCGATCTTCTTACCCGCACGGATGGCCGCTTCGATCGCCATCGCTACCATCTTCTCGACCGCTCCGTTTCGCTCATCAAAAAGATGAGCCACCATTTCCGAATCGCGATCTAGCCCGAGTGCGAGTTGCGTCAGATCATTCGATCCGATCGAGTAGCCATCAAACACTTTCAGAAATTCGTCAGCGAAGACGACGTTCGCTGGAAGCTCGCACATGGCATAGATCTCCAGTCCGTTATCACCCTGGACCAAGCCATGCTCGGCCATCAGAGCGATCACTTTTTCGCCTTCTTCGACGGTCCGGCAAAACGGGATCATCGGCGTTATATTCGTAAGACCCATGTCTTCACGAGCACGCAACAAAGCGAGACACTCGAGTTTAAAGCCGGCCTTGTAACGATCGTCGTAGTACCGCGACGCCCCGCGAAATCCGATCATCGGATTCTCTTCCATCGGTTCGAATTCGCGTCCGCCTATCAGCATCGCGTACTCGTTCGATTTGAAATCCGACATCCGGACGATCACCGGCTTCGGATAAAACGCCGCAGCTATCCGGCCGATGCCTTCGGAGAGCGATCTAACAAAAAATTCCTTTGGATCTTCTTCCAGGATTCGCCGCGAGATGGTCTCGATATCTTCGCGGCGTTTGAGATTCGGATAGTTAACCAGGGCCATCGGGTGAATGCCGATGTGATTGTTGATGATGAACTCGAGCCTCGCGAGCCCAACTCCATCGTTGGGAAGCCGCGAGACAGAGAACGCGTGATCCGGATCGCCGACATTCATCATCACTTTGGTCTGCGGGCGCTCGGTGTCGGTGATCTGGTGTTTCTTGATCTTGAAATCCACCTTGCCGTAATAGATGTTTCCGACATCGCCCTCAGCACACGAAACGGTAATGTCAGATCCGTTCTTAACTTTCTCGGTCGCGTCGCCCGTTCCAACTATGCATGGAATGCCAAGCTCGCGGCTGATGATCGCACTATGGCAGGTACGGCCGCCCCGTTCGGTGACTATCGCCGATGCTCGTTTCATGATCGGCTCCCATGCCGGATCGGTCATCGTCGTCACAAGTATCTCGCCTTCCTTGAACGTAGTTAATTTCGAAGCATCGAGCATAACGTGGGCCATGCCGTGCCCGATCCTCTCTCCGACCGCGACGCCGGACGTGAGCGGTGCTCCGTGGCCGCCCGTCAATTCGTAACTCTCGATGAAATTATTCTCGGCGTTTTGCGCGTGGACGGTTTCGGGCCGGGCCTGCAGGATAAATAGCTCGCCTGTGATGCCGTCCTTGGCCCATTCGATATCCATCGGCTGATGTCGCCCGGCAAGCTTCGAATAATGGTCCTCGATCGCGCATGCCCACTCCGCAAGCTGCAGGACTTCAAATCCTGCGAGGCAGAAGCGATTTCGTTGGGTCGCAACAACGTCACGAACTTGCGTTCCGGTGCCGTCGTCGGCGAAGACCATCTTCACTTCCTTAACGCCAAGCTTTCGCGTGATGATCGGTCTGAAACCTTGCTTGAGTGTCGGCTTGAATATTATCCACTCGTCAGGTGTCGCCATTCCCTGCACGACAGCTTCGCCCAAACCCCATGCTCCGTTAATGACAACCGCATCGCGAAAACCGCTCTCCGTGTCGAGCGTGAACATCACGCCGCTCGCGGCAATGTCCGAACGGACCATCGGTTGAATGCCGATCGAAAGTGCGACATCGAAATGGTCGAATCCCTTTGCAGTGCGGTAAGAGATCGCCCGGTCGGTCCACAGGGATGCGTAGCATTCGTGACACGCCTCGATGAGCCTTTGCTCGCCGCGGACGTTCAGGATCGTGTCCTGCTGGCCGGCGAACGAAGCATCCGGGAGGTCCTCCGCGGTCGCCGAAGAACGTACGGCAACTTCAAAAGATTTTTTTCCGATCCGCTCTCCGAGACGTTTGTAAGAATCGAGGATCCCTGCTTCAACGTCTTTTGGAAACGGCGTCTCGAGCATCATCGAACGCGCTTCGCTGCCGACGCGCGCCAGTTCTTCAAGGTTGTTCGTGTCCAACCCCTTCAGTAATTTTTTCAGCCGGCCCCGCAACCCGTCCGTGTCGAGCAGTGTGTGGTATGCATCACTCGTCGTCGAGAAGCCGTCGACAGCGCGCACACCCTGACCGGTTAGCTCGCGAAAGAGTTCGCCGAGGCTCGCGCATTTTCCGCCGACGATCGCGACATCACGGGCTCCGACCTGGCTGAAATCGAGAACATTGGGATTCACTTGAGAATCTTTCATAGGCCTTATTAAGTCCTATAGGTCTAATAGGTCCTATTTATCAAAATCTGATCACTGCGTCGGGCCCGCCCTCGACATGAACCGTGTCGACGAAGCGGATACTCTTGCTGTCGGTCGTCATGACAACCGAATGAGTCCGTTTACCGGCACCGAAAAACCTGACGCCGCGAAGCAGCGAGCCATCTGTGACGCCGGTTGCGGCAAAGATGATCTTCTTGCCCGGTGCCAGATCGTTCGTGTCGTAGATCTTGTTCGGATCGGTGATTCCCATCGCTTTCATCCGCTCCATCAATTGCTCCATCGGCGGCACTTTCGTTCTATCTATACCGAGACGTTCCGGATCAAAAACCAGTTTGGCTTGTATTTCTCCATTCAGGCACTTCATCGCCGCCGCCGTGATCACACCTTCAGGAGCTCCGCCGATTCCCATAAGCGCATGAATGTTTGTCCCGGCAACCGCTGCGGAAATTCCGGCCGAAAGGTCACCATCCGAAATAAGCCGTATTCTGGCACCTGCCGCGCGCACGTCATCGACAAGTTTCTTATGCCGAGGTCGGTCGAGGCAGATCACAGTAAGGTCATCGACGTCGCGTCCCAATCGACGCGCTATGTTTTTAAGATTATCTTCGACGGGAGCGTCGATATCGACCGCGCCGCGCGACGATGGACCGACGACGATCTTATCCATGTAAATATCCGGTGCGTTCAGCAAGCCGCCACGTTCAGCAGCCGCGAGCACTGCGATCGCATTGTTGGCGCCAAGCGCACAGAGGTTTGTTCCCTCCAGCGGATCGACCGCGATGTCGACTTCGGGAAACTCACTCCTCGCTTCCTCCGAGAACGCTCCGCCGCCAAGCTCCTCACCGATATAGAGCATCGGAGCCTCGTCGCGTTCACCTTCACCGATGACGATACGGCCGCGCATCGGGACCGTATCCATGACTTCGCGCATCGCCTCGACGGCGACGTGGTCGGAATATTTTCGGTCTCCCTGACCCATCGTTTTTGCGGATTCGATAGCCGCGGCTTCGGTCACACGCAGAAAATCCAGAGCCAATTCGCGTTCAGCGTTGATAGTTTTCATCCTATTTGTCCTGAGAATTTACCGTTTTGTTGTTTGAAATATGAACGCATTCTACCACTTGTCGAACCTCATTTGACAAGTTAAGCTCTCAGGTATTACGGTTTTAGTTTGATTTTTGCTGCGTTTGAAGCACCTGCATTAGCAGGCTTTTGTTTGAAAAGAGCTAAACGCCGGATACTTGTATAGAAGCGCCGCCAAAAGGCGGAACCTGAATCTTATGACCTATATTGTTGCCGAGCCATGCATCGAATGTAAATACACCGATTGCGCGGCTGTTTGCCCGGTCGAAGCTTTTCACGAATTACCCGATAAGCTTCTTATTAATCCCGACACTTGTATCGATTGCGACGCGTGCCTTCCGGAATGCCCGGTCGAGGCGATCTTTTCCGACATGTCGATACCCGAAGAGTATTTGAACTGGCTTGAGATCAACAAAGACGCGGAAAATTACCCGATCATCAGTACGAAACAACCAGCACTATTCGGATCGGCGTGTAAGGGACAACCGGAATAACTACGGAAGAATCTTTGGGCGAAGGCGGCTCTATCGGCCGCCTTTTTCATTTCACAATCTCGAAGGGCAGAATCTGTGTCGCGGTTTGATTCGCCGCCCGATCAAAAACCGTCACCTCAAGCAAATAATCGCCGGGCTGTAACGAATCGATAAGCGTAATGGCTCCGCTCACTCCGACCCGACGCGGATTCTTTTGTTTTGAAGTATCGATCTTGTTGAGGTTCCCGCGAAGAACGACCGCGTTGTCACGATAGATCGTCGCGCGTGTTTCGAGAACTGGCATTGACCCGCTTCGAGCCGCGTTGTCGTAGGCCTCATATCCATAGCGCAACACCGAGCCGGCCTTGAACCGTCGAAGAACCGTGTCGTACAGCAGTGTCGACGGCAGCTGAACCTGGCCCGGGCCGTTGCCGACTCTTCCCGAACTGATGTTCTGCCACGTTTCGAAGCTCACATTCTCGACCGCCAGGTTTGAAAGTACGAGTTTGTTTTTCTCGAGATCGGGCACCTCAACAATTTGAAAGGCCGAGCCGATCTTTCCAGTTTCCGTATCTCTTACAGCTACACGAAACTGATAAACACCGGGCTTTTTGAGAGGCACCGGCAGGACATAGACGAATCCGTTCTGCAGCATCGCCTCATACGTCGCGCCCTTTGTCTTGATCGTGTACGTGCTCTCTTTACTGTCCGCGGGCATTCCGTTATCACCAAACGCTACGGCATGGATGTCAAAGGTCGATTTTTTCCATCCCGACGCATCGTCGAGAAACTTGAGATTCCGCGCATCGATATGCAGAAACGAACGGATATACGGACCGTCCGACTTGTCGTCGGCGTACAGTGCGCCGATGTTCAATGCAATATCGTTTTGAGTGAAGGGCGAAACAAGTGCATCAGCAAGCTTTCGACTTTCCGTGATCCTCGAAGGATCTGTCTCCGCGCCGCCGCTGAAGAATCCGCTCCTGTAGCTCACTTTAAGTCCCGGCCGCTTCAAGCGTATCTCGAGTTTGTTGAACCTGCGTTTCTCAGGCGCGAAATTCTCGGCGTCCGGCACGTATGCGAGGAGATAGTAGCCCTCCTGCTCGTCTAACGCCCGCTGTATCCCCCAGTTCAGATTGTCAGTGTTCTGAAGTGACCGTCCGCCCGTCCGATCCGCGAAATAGGCAAGACCGTCCTGGCTGTTTCTGAAGTCGTTCAGTCTCGCAATCTCTTTCTCGCCGCGATGACCATCGATGATCTCGTAGGTGGTGTCGGATGCCGATATCGACATTGATCGCATGCCTTTCGTATCGAACGTATAGACGACGACAGCCGATCGATTAGCAAGATCTGCAAGGTCCCGGAGGTACCCGAATATTGTTGCGGAACGCGACTTAGTAGCTTCGTTTCCTATGTCGATCCCGTCGGAGAAAAGCATCATCGCCTTCCGTCCGGGCAATGATCGCATGCCCGTAATCACGTACCTGATCGCACCGAGCGATGTCTGGGCGTAGATGCCGGATTCCTGGGATGCCGCATTTTTCGCCGCATCCGAACCACCTTTGTCGTGACGATTTTCGTCGACCAATACTACTGTTAGCGTCTTGCTCCTGCCACTCGCGACATTGTCGCTTTCGCGCTTGAAGCGTTCCGTGATGTCGGAATCTCGCTGGCCGACAGATGCAAGCGAATCAAAACCGCCGCCCGCCGGGTTCCATCGAAGTCCGTCGATCGCCGCGTGGAGAAGCCGTTTGTCAGAAGTAAATTGCTGTAGCGCTCCTACCCCTCCCCGAGTCCTGACGATAGCGACGAGGTCGTCCGGCTGCATCTGCTTGTCAACGAACTCGCGCAACGACTTTCGCGCGAGGTGGATGCTGGGGAATGACAGATTCAAATCGTCAACGACGATCGCAAGCGTCCGCCTGACGGACGCCCGGGTCGGGTTTTTTTTGGAAGCTGCAGTGGAGGAAGTTTTGCCGGCGGCGTCGAGTATTGCCCCGCCGGCGGTCCGAGACACGAATGCGAAATTGGATATGTTTTGCTTTTCGCCGTTCTCAAAGATCTCGAAATCGTCCTGACCGAGGGTCGGGACGACCTTGCCGTTCTTATCCGTGACAGCAACATCGATCTGGATCAGATCCGTCGAGATCTTGACGACTGATTCGTTCTCCTGCGTGGAAGTTTTCGGCGGCGGGTTCTGCGAATGCAAAGCGGAGAAAAATGATATCGCCGCGACGAACGACGCCAGGAATTTCTTCATGAGATTTAGATCCGCTTCACGAGATAGACGTACAGGTAAAAGCATTCGGCCATCAAGCTATTTTACTATCGCGAACGGAAGAATTTGGGATGCGACCTGCTTTCCGGCACGATCAAAGACTGTCAGTTGGAGTAAGTAGTCACCCATCTGCAAATTGTCTTTGAGCATGATCGCTCCGCTTACCTTAACGCGCTTCGGATCGTTCTGCGTCGAAGCCTCGACCTTATTTAAGCTGCCTTCGACAACAACGGCATCGTTCTGCAGTATCTTTGCTTGAGTTTCCAGCTTCGGCATTGATTGGCCGTCGCCTTTCGCGTTGTAAACCTCGAAGCCATATCGAACAACCGAGCCAGCCTTGAACTGACGGAGAACCGTATCGTAAAGCAAAGTCGACGGGACTTGTATTTTGCCCGGACCCGTTCCTACTTTCCCCGCTGCAATATTCTGCCAGATCGTCATGCTGACGTTTTCGACGGCAAGACTGGAGATCGTCAATTTCCGTTTCCCGAGGTCGGGAACTTCGATCACCTGGGCTGCAGAGCCAATCTTTCCGCTAGTAGTGTCGCGGACCGCGACCCGGTACTGGAAAACCCCCGACGTCTTGATAGGCATGATCAGAACGTAAACGAAACCCTTCTGCATCATCGCTTCCAACGTCGCCCCTTTCGCCTTGATGGTGTATTGCGCCTCTTTCTGTTCGACTGGAATGCCATTATTGCCAAACGCCGCCGCAGCTATATTGAATGTCGCGGTCTTCCACCCCTCGGGTGCGTCCGCGAAAGTAAGACTCTTCGCATCGATATGAACAAAAGATCGAAGGTACCCACCGTCGGTCGGGTCGTCCGCAAAGAGTGAACTAGTCGACACCTCGATCTGGTTCGCCGCGAACGGAGACGTAAGCGCCTTTGTAAGATCCTTCTGCGGACCTGCGAACGCAGCCACTTCTTGCGCAGGTGTATTACTGAAGAACCCACTGCGATAGGCGACGTTCAATCCGGGACGTGTAACTTTCACCTCAAGCTTGTTGAACTTGCGCTTGGCCGGATCAAAATTGTCGGCAGACGGAACATACGCGAGAAGATAGTAGCCCGACTGCTCGTCGAGCGATCGTTGTATCCCTCCGTTAAGGTCGTTACTATCAAGCAACGCCTGACCGCCCGTCTGTTTCGCGAGGTAGGCCAATCCGTCCTGCTTTGCCTTGAATTTGTCTGTCCTCAATTGCACCTTTTGGCTCCTGTGGCCGTCGATGACCTCGTACGTCGTGTCAGATGCCTGGATCGCCATCGACTTAAGACCGCGCGTGTCATAGGTATAGACCACGACGGAGGACCGGTTCGCAAAGTCGGCGAGATCCTGAAGTATTTCGGCCGCCTCGGACGAGCGAGTCTTTGCACTGTTGCGGCCGATATCGAAACCGTCCGAGAAAAGCATCATGACCTTTCGTCCCGGCAGCTCGTTCATACCGCTGATGATATATCGCATCGTCCCAAGCGACGCCTGAGCATAGATGCCCTCCTGCACCGGATTTGCATTCTTTAGATCGCTAAAGTCGCGGGCTTTAACCTGCGTGATGCTCTCGTGCACCTTTCTGTTGTCGAGCCTGCCGCTAGAGTCGTTCCCAGCTTTTTGCGCCACGACATTACTCTCTCCCGTGAACCTTTCACTAACTTCTTGCGGCGTCTGACCGGTCGGATTCAAGGCATCGACATCGGCCGTCATCGGATTCCACCTGATCGAATCTATGGCTGCGAGCAAGACGCGCTTGTCCGAAGTAAACTGCTGCAGTGCCCCGACAGACCCTGAGGTTTTGACGATCGCTACGAGATCCCCCGGCTGCATTTGCTTTTCGACGAAGCGGCGAAGAGCAACTCTTGCGTAATACACGCTCCCGAACGACATCGTAAAGTCGTCGACGACGATCGCAATCGTTCGCCGTACATCGCCGGGCGCCATTGCGACGGTCGCCTCCGCCGAAGCCGGAAGGGTTCCTTGTCCAACCGGACGATTGCCCGACGAAGAAACGGTCGCTCCCCCGATAGAACGAGTCGAGAAGAAGGCCCCTGTCAGAGTCTGTTTCTCTCCATTCTCGAAAAGTTCAAAGTCGCCTATGCCGAGCCCCGGAACAACCTTGCCGTTCTTGTCGGTGACGGTGACGTCTATCTGGATAAGGTCGGTTGAGATCCGTACGACCTGGTCCTCCGGCGGCGTCGAGGTCGGCTGCTGTGCAAACGCCGTCACGACAAAAAGTCCAAGAATCGTGGAGGACAATAAAATTTTCTTCATTGTTAACACCTGTTAGATCGAGTTCCAGCAACGACCTCTATGCCTCAATATGCAATATTGTTCAGAGCAAAATCGCGATACGGCGGCTGGGGAAAGAGTTCAACCAATTTATGACACGCATGCTGATTAGTCAACAACTTTCCGATGCCGCGGCTTCCGCTATCGGATGCCTCAACCACCGATACTTTCTGGCTATATTGAAGAATCCGAACTAAACTAGGTGTCTGGATCGAAGCCGCGAGGAAACTGCAAGATGATCGAAGAAATCGACCCGAAAACAATCGACAAGTCGCCAGTGCGGTGCGGAGAGTGCGATCGGGAAATGGAGCACTACAATACGTTCGTCTCACCGACAAACGAACGCCGCAATATTTGCTGGCAATGCCTCGGACGTCAGGAGAAAGGGTTCTTCGCACATCGCAGCTTCCGACGAGGTGCGCGAAGCGGTTACATCCCGAGATAACTTTATTGCCCGCGAAACACGCGAAGCCGCGAAAATGCTCAGTAACTTCGCGTCCTTTTCGCGTGTTTCGCGGGCAAATCTTCTTCTATGCCGATCAGAAAAATTACCGAATATCCCGCTGAAGTTTTAGGCCAGGCTGGTCAACCCGTAACAGAATTTGACGATTCATTAGCCGAACTATGCGCCGATATGTTTGAGACGATGTACGACGCCGAAGGTGTCGGGCTCGCCGCTCCGCAGATAGGCCTCAACCTGCGCCTCTTCGTTATGGATTGTCACGACATCAAGCTCGTCGCCGCTAATCCTGAGATCGTTTCGACCGAAGGCGAACAATCAAGTCAGGAAGGATGTCTTTCAGTAGGTAAAGTTCCGGCCGTTGTCGTTCGTCCGATGAAAGCCCGGCTCAGGGCGCAGAATGTAAAAGGTGAGTGGTTCGAACGTGAAGCCGAGGGCTATGCGGCTCGCGCGTTTCTGCACGAGACTGACCATTGTGATGGCAAGCTGTTCATAGATCACCTGCCGAAATTGCGACGCGATATGGTCGTGAAAAGATTCAAGAAAGAGAAGAGTTGGAAATGAGCAAATAGTTTTAAAGGCAGTGTTTCGCTCCGAATCATCGCGAAAGAACCACCCAGTCCGCCGAAGCGGCGAGCACTTCTCACAGCAACTGCCCACCGCCGTACAAGGGTTAGGAGACTCCCCTCCTTACCAAGGAGGGGTGGCCGCCGCTTCGGCGGACGGGGTGGTTCTTTGCCGGTAAGAAAGTTCTTTGCAGGTACGAGAAGAGCTCGAGTCTGTTTCGAGGTGTGAGCAAGCGAGGTCCTTCGAAAATCGAAACACGAGCCACGAAATATTAGGAAGCGTGCATCTTCTAGACCTTTCGCCACATCGCTCGATATACTGGCAGCCCCTTATCCTCAACCGCCCTTTCTCTTTCCGTCTTCACGGGAAATGGATTTTCCGCAACCGCCACTTCTTTCAGCCGTTCATCCGCTCGAAATAGTTCGAACATATCATCGGCCAGAAACTCGATGTCGGTTTGAACGAACACGCGTCCGTCCCGGGAAAGTTTATCGACGATCGTCGCAACAAGCTCGGCATTCACCATCCGCCGTTTGGCGTGTTTCTTCTTGAACCACGGATCGGGAAACTGGATCGTGACCGCCTGCAGAATTCCGTCGGGTATGTCGGTGATCAATCGCCCGAGCCAAAGCATCGCATTGCAAAATTCATAATGCAGATTTGTCAGGCCTTCTTCGGATGCGATGCGGTTCGCTTCGTCAACTAACGGGTGCCTTATCTCGACTCCGAGATAATTCCAGCCCGGTTCCGCTGCCGCCATTCGCAAAAGAAATCTACCGCGGGCGCTCCCGAGGTCGAGAAGCAGAGGGCGATCGGATTCGGCAAATATCGCCTCGACATCGATCGGTTGCGGCGACTGACGATAGAAAGGCGAAAGTGGATTAACGTGCTGATGAACTCGTACTCGGGGCATTATTTTTCACCGCGCATTTACGAGCAGTAAGATAGCCAGAATTGAAGTCAGAATATAAACGCTGAGCGCGGCCACGCCCAAAAGCTTAGTCACCCTTCCCGCCGTTCGCGGATCGGTGTATTCGTCAGCGGGTATTTGTACGTATCCATATACGGCTCCCACGATCAGACCTCCAATGTGTCCCAAGTTATCGATCCTGTTGAACAATACAAGGCCGAACAAGAGGATAAAACCGATGTTGATCAAGAGGCTCTTTCTGAACTCGGGCGAAATAAATCTCCGCCGTTTAAATGCATAAACTGCCAGATAGCTTAGGAGCCCGACGATCCCGCCGGATGCTCCAACCGACGGCACCGTCGGATTAAAGATGAGACTCAGTACTCCACCGCCGAGAGCCGACAAAATAAAAACGATCGCGAGATGTGCCCTATTCGATAACAACTCGACCAGTCGGCCGAAGCTGTACAACGCATAAGAGTTCATTCCAACGTGCAAAAGGCCTGCGTGGATCACCGCCCCGGTCAGGATCCGCCAATACTCATGAGCGTTGAGAAATGCCTGTTTATCGAAGCCCGCATAGTAGGCTGAGACCCTATCAGTGGTGATGAAGTCGGGGTCGTTGCTCGTCAGGAATTGCGCGACAAAGACAGCGGCTATACAACCCAACAGCGTATAGGTGTATATCGGAAAAGGCC
>JANMUW010000376.1:0-2533 GCA_031392105.1 Acidobacteriota bacterium
AACCCACCCCGATGAATCCGCCTTGAGATCCCGCAGGAAATTATCTAGGCGATGTTTTGATTTCAATCGGACGACTAATGAACATGATCCTCGATCCCATTGATCGTTAGTGGGATCCCGTCCATCCCTCGGGAGAATCAGTCTGCGACGGTCTTTTGTTGAGAAGACGAGATGGAAATATGACGCGACGTGGCTGGAAGGCATACGTGGGAGCTCCTTCAATTCGTCCGTGGTTTCACCGCGGGCTTGTAATTGGTTACCGCGAGGATTCAACCCCTCGCTACTTGTCTCTCCGCGGCTTCACCGCGGGTAGTTGTTTGCGTCCTCTCCAGAAGCTTCGCATCTGGCTATGTTCTGTTTGCCGCATTCGCGGCCACCACAGGCAAATTTACGGTGATGGATTATCAGCGCCATACGGCACTTTCCAAACCATTGTATTCGCCGCATCGCCAGTTCCGCCCCGAACAAGCGTGATGCGTACACGGTCAAAATTGCGCAACGCTATGGAATCTACGATCACCTTTTCGCGCCAAGCAATTTCTTTGTCGGCGCCGTAGTTGATGATGTAAAGCGGAGTCTTCCAGTCACTGAACGCCCAGTTCTCACGATTCCATTGTTTCCTGAATTCGCGGCGGGAGACATTATCAATTTCGAAAATCTTTATCGCCACCGGCTTCGGCCCCGCAACCGGCTCAACCGGATCCTGACCAAATCTGTTCGCAGCAGATGCCAGGCAAATCAACGCAACCGTCAGAATCATAAATTGTCCCTGACGACATCCGCGGAAACTCTCTATATTCCGGATCACCACCATAGACTTGCGCTACTTCCCTTCCGTCCGATCTCTCCAGCTCTGTGCCGGGCCCCCGGCGTCGACGCGTTTCATCGTGATCGCTCCCGGCGATGGACATACTAACGCGCAGAGATTGCATCCGACGCATTCTTCTTCAATGACGTACGGATATCGTTTTCCGTCGACTTCGTGAAACTGAAAGCTCTGGTGCGCTCCGTCTTCGCAGGCGATGTAGCAGAGATTGCACCTGATGCAGTGCTCATTATTGACGTGAGCTTTCACGTCGTAGTTGAGATCAAGATTTCCCCAATCGGTCACCCGCTCAACCGACTTACCGATGATGTCATTCACCGACGCAAATCCTTTTTCATCGAGATAATTATTCAGACCGTCGATCATGTCCTCAACGATCCGATATCCGTAATGCATGACGGCCGTGCAAACTTGGACGTTCCCGGCACCTAACAATAAAAACTCGACAGCGTCGCGCCAGTTATTGATCCCGCCGATGCCGCTGATCGGAATGTTGAACTCCGCATCGCGTGCGAGTTCCGAAACCATGTTGAGTGCGATCGGTTTTACCGCCGGCCCGCAATATCCGCCATGCGCCGCCATGCCGTTTACATTTGGATACGGGATCATGGTGTCGACATCGACGCCCATGACGGAGTTGATCGTGTTGATAAGCGACACCGCGTCCGCCCCACCATTCTGTGCAGCTCTGCCGGGCGGAACGATATGCGTGACGTTCGGCGTAAGCTTTACGATCACCGGCAGGGTCGAAACTTCCCTTACCCATTCTGTGACCATGCACGTGTACTCCGGCACCTGTCCCATCGCCGCACCCATCCCGCGTTCGCTCATACCGTGCGGGCATCCGAAGTTCAGTTCGAAACCGTCAGCACCGGTGTCCTGTGACTTTTTGACGATCTCCTGCCACGCCTCGCGTTTGGATTCAACCATCAAGCTCACGATCACCGCATGCTTCGGATATTTTCTCTTACATTCGGCGATCTCTTTCAGGTTCACGTCGAGAGGTCGGTCGGTGATGAGCTCGATGTTGTTCAGCCCGATCATCCGCAGAGCCCCCTGGTCGAGCGACGCGAGCCGAGACGACACGTTCGTGATCGGTTCTCCAAGCGTTTTCCACACGGCCCCGCCCCAACCCGCGTCGAAAGCACGCTCGACCATCGAACCCATATTCGTCGGCGGCGCAGATGCGAGCCAAAAAGGATTCGGAGATTTTATCCCTGCAAAGTTGATACTTAGATCGGCCATTTGTTCTTATCCCTTGTTCAGCACGATGTCCCAGTTCAGCAGCACCGCGCCTTTTTCGATATCCGCCGTCGCGGGCACAACGCTCGCGAGAGCCGCGGCCTTTTCGCTTCCCAAGCCGAGAAAGATCGAATCCTTTTCGTTAAGCTCTTCCCCGGGGAAAAACATCTGGGAAACGAGTCGGTCGGTCTTGCCGTAAACATCGACATGGATATGCGCCGGCCGCTTCCACGTCGGCGAGACCGGATACGCACCCGGCTTCACCGTTTTGAAACGATAGCGGCCCATCGTGTCAGTGGTGATGATCGCGAACCCCTGGAAGTTCGGGTCGAGCGGTGCCGTGTTCGTGTCTGCACCATGCGAGTACCGGCCAGCGGCGTTCGCTTGCCAAATCTCGAGCCGGGCGTTCTTCACCGGATCACCGTTGCCGTTCAAAACGGTGAAGCCGGGTGCGTATCCGGTCTC
>JANMUW010000002.1:0-11447 GCA_031392105.1 Acidobacteriota bacterium
CCGGCTGCGAAAGCGAACGACACACCGACTCTATTTAATTAGGCCAACACAATCTAGTTCGATCAGGTTTATTCCGTGTGTTCGGTGCGTTGGGTGATTCTTTGGCTCATCAAACGGAACCACGGAAAACACGGAACACACAGAACGGCTCGGATAATTCCTCGTGTCTCCTGGATGCGTCACATTTACCAGACCGTTTATTTGTTTTGCCGCCTGCCTTCCCGATACGCAATAATAGGTTCATATGAAAAAGCTTCTGCTTCTGTTTCTTGCTGTAGCTGCGTTCGCATCGTCCGGTTTTGCTCAGAACAGGTTCGAGGGTCATAACATCATCCTCGATGTACCGACGACCCAGCGCTCGACGGCGTGCGCGATCCGTTTCGCTCCGCCGACGGCGACGGCGGTGGTCACAGATCTTGATCGAGCCACGCCGATGAAGGTCTCGAGTTGCGACGGAAGCTCGCAGCTCGCTCAGAATGCGAATGGTACCGCGAGCATGCGAGCCACGTCGTCGGATCACAAATGGTGTTTCCAAGGCGAGGACAAACTTTACCGGATCACATTTCCGGGCGATCAATATTCCGGTCCGATAACCTACAACTGGATCGCCAATCCACCCGCGACGCAGGCCGGCTATTACAATGTCCGCGATTTCGGTGCGGTCGGCGATGGCCAGACTGACGACACGATCGCGATCCGAAGCGCGTTTGCATACATCGCTTCTAGAAACGGAGGCACGATCTCATTTCCAGAAGGCGACTACAAAGTTACTTCCGCGATCGCAATGCCGTCGGGTATCGTGATCCAGGGAACCGGCTCGATACAGACCAATGCACCGACAAGCAGCCTCCCGCGAAAAAATCCGAGCCGAATCAAGTTGAGCGGCGCGAACCGAGCGCTGTTTCGGATCGGGGAGTGCAGTACGCAGATCACGATGCGCGATATCGAGCTCTACTCGGAAAGCTCAAGTCAGACCTACGGTGTAGAGGCAGTCGGCGCATACGACTCGGCCGGCGGGATAAGCTTTGATCGAGTCATATTTAATAATTTCGCACGCGGGATCTACGCGTACGGCCTGCCGCAAACGGATCTCCAATGGCAGGTCGATTACATAAAGGTGCAAAACTCGGTATTTATTTTTAATTCCGACGCCGGGATCTATACAAACTCGCGCAACACCGACTGGAAGATCGAGGGCTCACTGTTTATCAACGCAGCTCGTCGTGCGGGACAAAGGGGCGATTCGATGAGATTCGAACGAGCCGGTGCCGTCCTGATCCAGGATACGTTCGGCGGCGGTTTCGCCAACGCGAAAGGTGGAACATTCGTCGACGTGCTGGACAACAGCGGGTTGACGATCATCGGATCGTCAACCGAGGCCACGACAAATTCGATCGTGATCAACTCCGAGAAGAATCCGTTGGCCGGAAATTATTCCGGACCGATCACTTTGATCAACTGCTCCTTCGGAGATCCGATCGTCTTCAATGCGCGGCGCACATTTGTCTCGACCGGAAATTCGTACGCCGGAAATACTTTCACAGCGAACGCGGATGTGCGCGTCTATTCGACCGGCGACAGGTTTTGCGTCGACGGCTACATACTCGGTTGCCGCGGAGCGCAAAAAACTCTGTTTGATAAAGCGACCATCATTTTCATGACGGGCCAACCAAGCGAAGGCCAGGTGACGGGTCACCCGACGTTCTTCGGAACGGATGTCGAATTTGCGGCGCCGGTCCAGATGCCAACCTTCGCTGCGGGAGCCCTGCCTGCCGGAAAAGCAAACGGTTCGCTTGTCTACTGCTCTAACTGTCGTCGAGCGACAACTCCTTGTCAGGCAGGCGGCTCAGGTGCTCCGGCGATGATGGTCGGCGGACAATGGAGTTGTTTGTGATCTGGGATTTGGGGTTTGGGATATGAGATTTGAAATTTGAAATTTGAGATGTGAGAAATCTAAAGACAGCAGACCAGACAACAGAACACTATGCTACCCGTCTCCCGTCTCCCGTCTCCCGTCTCTCGTCTCCTGTCTCCCGTCTCCTGTCTCCCTAAAACAGAGGGCCTATGAAGTGGAAAGTCGAATTGGACACGACTGGTAAGTTCGTTCGGGCAAGGGAATGGGACGTCTTCGATCTGGATGATCAGGCAAAATTCCTGACCGACATCTTTGCCGGCGCACACTGGCATGCGGGACTAGGTGTTTTGTTCGACTACCGCGGCCTCGTTGTAGCGGGAGCTCTGGACGAAGGCGACCTTGCCGCCATAAGTACAATCTTCCAATCAGCGCGCCGGCGTCTCGAAGACAGTAAGCTCGCGCTGCTGTGCGATACCGACGAGCTATTCGAGGTCGGAAAGCATTTTGGGATGTTGATCGCCCCGAAACTCGAAAACAGGCTCGTGATCTTTCGAGATGAAAACGCGGCTGTCCAGTGGCTGCTCGCGTGATCGAATCAAGAGCGGAGTCTTCGTTATCTTGCGGTACAAAAGCAATCGCTCCGTGGGCGCCCCGAAAGAACGATCTGCGGTCGAACGGCCGACAATACCATGGTGCGGCCGACGAAGGGAATACTGTCGCGCCGAAGAAAAGAGCCGCCCGGGGAATGTCCGACGGCGGCGTTATATCTGGTCAGGGCTTGTGATCCTAATTGGAACGCTCGAGTACCACGATCTCGCGCATCTGGCTTCCACCCGAAAACACAAGTTTCCCGTCAGAACCAAATGCAAAATGATAGACACGCAGATCATTCGGTGCGGCGAACTCTTGAGGTTTGTCCTTTGAAAGATCTTGCTTCCATAGGCCTTGCGTGTGGTCCTTGTAAATTATCGATTTGCCATCGGGTGACCAACGCAGGCGATTATAGAGAACCGACGCTAGCGGTACGGCAAAAGTATGAACCGCGGCACCGCCTGCGAACGGAATTACACGGATCTCGGTGCTCGGATATCTGGAGCTTCGTCCATAGGAATAAGCGATCAACCTGCCGTCTGGTGAAACGTCCGGCCATGAACTTTTCTCAGTCGTAATGACCGCCGTTTCCCCACCGTCTATGCCAATTCGCCGCAGAGCCCTATTGCCGTCACGAGCTGAAACGTAAACGATCGAGAGGCCGTCCGGAGAAATCGCCGGCTGTATGTTGTCGCCACCGGACGTGATCGGCCTCGCATCGCTTCCGTCGCGATTCGCACGCCAGACTTCGGATGCACCGCTCCGATTCGAATGGAAAACTAGATACCGGTTATCCGGGGTGACGCTGATCTGCTCGTCGTCCGAATCTTTCTGAACGGCGGTCAGCTGTCTCTGACCAGAGCCGTCCGAATTCATTTCCCAGATCGTTCGGCTGTCATTTATGACGGCGGTAAAAAGTATCTTCCCGTCAGGCGCGATGCAAACTCCGTTCATACCCTCGCCTCGTACACGGCTGCCGTTTAGGACGGACGTCTTTTGTAGAAAGTCGTCACCTTCGGCGACGCCTATTTGCGGATCTGATCGGGTCTGAAGAATGGCGAGTTGATTAGCAGCGGAAACGCTGAGACTCCCGAAGCTGTAAGTTTGAGTTTCGTCCGTGATTAGCTTTGCCTCGCCTGATGGATACGCGACGAACCAAACTTGCCCGTCATTTGGGTGAGGCTCGGTATTCCGAATCGAGACCAGCCCACTCCCATCCCGCAGCCAAGCGACATTAACGATCCGGTTCTGGACGGGATCTCCCAGCGGCTGCACGCTCTTGTCGTTGGGGCTCACCAACATCAATCTATTGCCGTCTTCGGTTTGGGCGGCAAATGCAATGGCCTTTCCGTCCGGTGACCAGGAAACTCCCAACCCCATATTGTCATCGGCTCCTGTAAGCACAAGAAGCTCTCGCTCATCTTTACCGGTTGCCGTATCGGCGGTAAAGAGGATCGCTCCACCATTCTCAGCGTCGGCCTTAAAGTATGCGACCGACCGCGCGTCAGGCGAGAGCGTGAACGAGCTATTGACGTTGGGAATCAGATCCTTAATTGCTCCGCCTAAGATCGAGACCCGCATCAACGCGGGTTCAAAATGGTTCGCATCTCGAGCAGTGAAGTAGATACTCCTCCCGTCAGGAGAAAATTCAATGAAACGATACAGCCGGTCAGCGAGAGGCACGATCTCGACCGAGTTGTTTCCTTCCAGTTCGCCGAGCTTTAGTGCGTACTGCCCCTGGCGGCGTTCGACAAAGGCGATAGTTTTTCCATCCGGCGAAATCGCGACCCGATCCGGCACACCACCCGCGGCCGCGAAAACACGTGCGGAAAATTCCGGCGATGTCACCGCAGCTGAATTGGCGTTATACCGCCCGCGCGAACTGTAGATCCAGCCGCCCGCGGCAACAACCATGACGAGCACCGCGACGACGCCTGCGAAACGCTTATACGACCACTGATCGCGAGCGAAGGCATGAAGCGATGACTGTTCGATGTCGATCTCGTTTGTTTCTTCTTCGACGATTATTCGTGAGAGACTCCGATGTTCGACGATCACCTCGGTTACGGGATCGTGGACGGGTGCGACGAACTGGTAGCCCTTGCCTGGTACGGTAACGATATAACGATTTTCGTTCTTCTTTTCACCGAGGGCCTTTCGAAGCGCGGCAACGTGGACAGTAAGATTGTTCTCTTCGACAAACTGATTCTCCCAAACCTTATCGAGCAGATCATTTTTTGAAAGGACTTCGCCGCGTCGCTCGACCATCGTCCGCAGCAGATCGAACGCCTTCCCCTTCAGAGGTACGACTTCCCCATCTCGGAGCAATAGCCTCCGGTCAAGATCCAGTTCGAAATCACCAAAGGATAAAGCTGTATTCGTCAGATCGGTCATTCGGTTAGCAACTATTAGCAATTATTAGCCCGGAAATTAGGGACTTCGGCAAAGGTGGGCTGTCAGAATCCTCGCGTTCGAACATTGATAAGGGGCACCGCGATTCTACCAGAGGTTCTGAATCGCCACCAAAGAAAATTTCCCTATGAAAAGAACGATTAGAAGAACCGAGATCACGATCGAGTCACTGGAGATCACGACCATACGCCGGACGACATCTTCGCCCGTCGCGGAAAAGTCCTCAGCAGGCGGTGGGACAAGGTTGGCCGAAACTCTATGGCTTGAGGACAAAAGGCCGACCCGGATCGAACGAGCAAAGCAATTGTTAAGGAGAAAAAAGAAATGACAAAGTTCAAGAAACGAGGGGATTACCTTTTTACGACCGCTGCGATCGGCTTCTGCCTGGTAGCCGGTTTAGCGGGTCTGTTCTCGAACGGTTCGGCCGCAAGTTCTGCACCGCAGGACATGAGAGGCGTCTGGTCCGGTTTCATCCAGGCAGGCACCAATCCTCCCGAACCGGTTCGAACGGAGATAACGAGCCAGGTCAATCGGCGCTTCACTGGATTCGTGGCCCCGCCCGATCCGGTTCAGCCGATCACGATCGAAGGGACCGTTTCCGCAAGTGGAAAGGTTAATTTCCAGGGCGAGTCTTCAGACGGCCACACTGTTGGCAAGACCGATCTGCTCGATTTCGGTGGCGGTGCCGCGATCTTAAACGGCAGCATGACCCGCGTCCGTAATGACGGAACGTTCATCGTTCCCTGCGTACTTGAACTGAGGGCGTTTCAGGGAGCACCTCCAGACCCCATCCAGCCCGCAGGCAGGTACGCTGGGAATCTGAACGGTGACGGAACGACCGGGCAGATCGAGTTGCTGCTTAACAATCCGCCCGACCCTGTCCGCCCAACGAGTTTTGGCGGAAGCGTCCAGATCATCATCGGCGGCCAGACACACACCTTAGCATTGCTGGGAACGATGAACGCCGAAGGACGTTTCATCGCGATCGCTCATCTCGCCGGTGCAGGCCATATGATCCTCGATGCGAACCTCTCCAATCCCCCTGACCCGGTTCAGCCGACGACCCTGAGCGGTAACTTCACTATCGAATTCGGCGACGGATCAGAACTCGAGGGAACGTTTCAGACGGAACTCACTCGCACGAATCCAACGTGATCTCGTGATGAGAATCCACATATTTCACCAATCCATAAAAAAAGGAGCAATTACCATGAAAAAGATTTTCGTTATTACAGCATTTGTTTTCGCCCTCGCGTTTTCTTCCTTCGCCCAAACGGCCGAGCAGGAAATCCTGAAGATCCATAACGGACTCGACCAGGCGTTCATTAAGAAAGACATGGCGTACTTCGAAAGCGTCATGGCGGCGAATTACGTTTACTCGGATCCACAAGGAAGGACGTTCGACCGCACCGGCAATATAGAACAGCTAAAGAAAGAATGGGCGGACACAAGCTACAAGGCGTTAAGTTCGACGACTGAAAATCCGAAAGTTCGAATCCTCGGTAACACGGCACTAATCACCGCCGACTGGACATTCACGTCCCAGGCGCCGGGTCCCGACGCGATCGAGCACCTCGACCGCGGCCGGTACACCGGCGTCTATGAAAAGCTCGACGGCAAATGGATGCTCATCGCCGAGCACTTTTCCGAAGCTCCTCACGACAGAAAGGTGATGGAACAGCAGGTCGTGAAAGCGGGTCTCCAATACGCCCAGATCATCAAGACACAGGACGCGGCCGCGATCGAACAGATCCTCGCTGATGAATACTTATTCACGAACGAAGATGGAAAAGTTAAGACCAAAGCCGAAGATGTCGCCGATTACAAAAAAGGCGAGACGAAGATCGATGTCGCTGACATCACGGATCAGAAAGTCCGGATCATCGGTAACGGGGCGGCGATCGAGACGGGAACGTTCCACGTTAAGGGGACGAACAAAGGCAAGCCGTTTGACGACACCGAACGCTATACCTCCGTCTGGGTCTGGCGTAGCGGCCGCTGGCAGGTCGTTGCCGATCATGTGTCGAACGTAAAGAAATAGTCTTGGAATTCCAAACAAGCCTCCCACTGATTTGGAAAAGACTCGGCCGGGCCTACCGCCGGGTAATGGAGAAGAACGAATCGAAGGAAAGTTAGTTTCCGAAGGCGCACAGCAATAGTATTGTCGATTGCAGGGATCGCGGCCTTCGTGCCCAAAACGTCACAGATGGCGTAAAGGCGAGAACCGGGAAAGGAGAATCACCCCTCCATTTTTCCCGGTTTTTTTTTCTCCCGAGGTCGTGAAGAACCTTCCCCGACAAAAAACGTTGCGAATCATGAACTTCTAAATTACTATCAGACGACATATTGAATAACTCACGGGATTACTAGCCGGATCGGCAACAAAGTGGAGGTCAGCTTCTGATGCAGGTTTTCAGGATCTTTGGGATTTCGCTATTTTTATTGCTACTCGCATCGCCTTGTGCCGCTTCCGAACGAAAGCTTAACGAGTTCGGTATCAAAGAGGTGATTCCCGCCGATGCTAAACAGCGCTATCAGAATTGGAAAGACGAGATCCTGTCCACAGAATTCGGGCGGGAGCAGTGGAATGCGTACGCCAACCGCAAAGACTTTCTCCTCACGATAGTCGTTGACGACGATCGGAAGTACGGTGCGGGAACGGATGACTTCGAATGGGATGACGAAGGGAACCTCATCGCCGCCAGGATCACCCTGGGAAAAAATCTCGACAAAGGGTTTCCCGATCCCGTTTACTACCCGGTCATGAATTCTCTTGCGACGTACGACGGCATGTTCGAGGTCGATGGCGACATTCTTGCATCCACCAAGTTTGTCCATGAGATAGGCCACGTAAACTTTACCGCTCAAACGAACGCCAAGGTGTTTCAGCGCCAGAACAAGCTGATGGCGTCATACAATAATATTTTCCTTCGCAATGGATACAACACAAGCGACCCCCGGCTGGTCGCTCTTGCCGACGAGTTGGGCGCGAAGCCGATCGAGATCTGGGAAGATCGCGAATACCGAAGCGAGGTAAGTGCGATGCGTTATCTTGTCGAACGGATGAGTGGTGAGTCTTTCTCGTGTTCCGTCTTCAGCCGTATGAAACGCAACATCACAGACTACGCCCGAAATTATCAGGACAAGTTCGACAACATAGCCAGTACCGGACTTCCCTCCTGCCGCAATTAGAGTGGATTGGTAATACCCAAGCTGCAATATAGAAGCTATTGGTCATACTCGAATCGCCAAATCCACCAGCCGGATTTGGCGATTCTAAGTGTGTTATCAAGTTTTTTCAAAAAAAATTATAAAAAGTGAAAATTTCGCTTGCATAATTGGTAATACCAATTATATTATAATCCGACTTCTTAGAATAAGCGGCAATAAATCAATATTCTCGACCCAGAGGCGGAGGAAAGATGAAAACGAACCACATCCGACGTGCAGTTTGCTTGTCCACGGCACTGCTGACATTTCTCTTTATTAGCACAGTTTCGGCGCAGGATTTTCGCGGAACGATCGCCGGCTCGGTGACCGATCCGAACGGTGCCGCAGTTCCCGGTGCAAGCGTCACGATAAAGAACACCGCGACGAATATCGCGAACTCGGCCACGACGAACGAGGAAGGTTCGTACACGATTCCATTTCTCCCGCCCGGTAAATACACGGTGTCTGCAACCGGAAGCGGATTCAAGACAACCACGGTGGAGAATATCGACGTCCAGGTCGATGGCCGGCTTACGATCGATCTCCAACTGCAAGTCGGCGCCGCTGCGGAAGTCAACATCGTCGCCGATTCGGATGTTATCGAGCAGGGCAGCGTGTCGACAGGTACGATGGTCTCGCAGCGTCAGATCGAAGAACTGCCGCTAGCGGAGGGTGCTCCGTACACTCTTGCGACACAGGCACCGGGTATCGTTTACACCGGCGATCCGAACTTTCAGGGTCCGACCGCGAATGGGAACCTCGCGGGTTTTCGCAGCAACGGCACCCAGGGCAATCAGGTCAATGCTTCGGGCGGCAACGTCATAACGCTCGACGGATCCCCGAACCTCGCCTACGACGGACAGGTCGCGTTTACGCCGCCTTCGGAAGCGACCCGCGAATTCAAGGTGCAAACTAACACCTTCGACGCGCAGATGGGCTTTACCGCCGGTGCGACGGTGAACGTTGCGACAAAAAGCGGAGCGAATGCTTTTCACGGAGCCGTCTATCTTTACGATCGCGACAAGAGCCGAACAGCAAACAACTTTTTCAATAACCGAGCTGGTCTCGACCGGCCCGAACGAAAATATAATCGATACGGTGCTACCGTAAGCGGTCCGATATTCAAGGACAAAACGTTTTTCCTCTTCTCGTATGAACGACAGAAGGACAATGTTGCTCAGACGACCACTTATACAGTCCCGACGATGTTAATGCGCCAGGGAAATTTCTCTGAGCTCGCCTACCCCATCTACGATCCGGGGACGGCGGTCCTTTTGAACACCACTTGTACGGGAGGCAGTACTGGAACGACCGTTTGCCGAACTCCGTTTACAGGAAATATTATCCCCCTTGCTCGGATGTACGCTCCCGCCCTCGCGTTCATGCAGAATTTTCCGGAACCAAATCTTCCCGGAACCGAGGCTAATTTCATCACCGACCAGAATCTGATACGACCTTACCGATCGTACATGGCGAGGATCGATCATGAGATCAACAGCAACAACCGGATCTTCGGAAAGTTTTATCACAGTCGTAATACTGAGGATCGGTACAACCTGACGATGGAACCGGGATCGATCTTTCAGGGTTTCGAAAATCGTCGCAACAACGGCGGTAATGTTGATTGGACATCGACCTTATCCTCGAGCTTTATTCTCAACCTTCGCGGCAGCTTCGGAATGTTCAAACTTCGAAGGTTCCAGGACGGCCAGCCCACGGCCGGAGACCTCGGATTCACGGGCATACCGGCAGACCGACGGGACCATATTTTTCCCAGGTTCGACTTTCCGGGGCCCGGCGGATCAAACCGAATGACAGTTGGTTCGCTGCGAGCTGATTACAACGACGGGCGTGACCGGCCGTTCGATATGTTCACTATCCAGCCGACGATCACCCAGATCTGGGGCAACCATACTTTTAGATACGGTTATGATTTTCGCAAGCTGCATGAAACGTTCGACTATGACGGTTATGCGTCGGGGCGTTTTCAGTTCAGAGGAACTTATACAATGCAGGCCTCGAACTCCAGCAATACCGAACGTGATCGACCCGGACGCGACTATGCTTCGTTCCTTTTGGGACTTCCGATCGCCGACACTAACAGTCTCGTCGATAACCCACAGGTTTATGACGTCTCATCGAACTATCACGGTTTCTTCTTTCATGACGATTTTCGAATGAGCTCGAAACTGACTTTGAATCTCGGGCTCCGTTACGAGTTCGAGAGCGGCTACACCGAGAAGGAAGGCCGGATGGTTGTAGACTTCGACCGGGCGGCGGTAAGCCCGATCCGGGCTCAGGCGCTTACAAACTACAATGCCAATATTCCGGCCGGCGTACCGGTCACCGCGTTCCAGAATCTTTCCGGCGGTTTTGTTTTTGCCACCGATCAGTCGACTGCTAACCAGCAGACCGATACCAATAACTGGCAGCCGCGAATCGGGTTTTCGTACGCGATCGACGATAAGACGATAATCCGTGGCGGATTCGGCATATTCACGTCGCCGTTTCAGATACTGACTCAGAATGTTGTATTCCAGCCGGGCTTCTCCACCCCGACCGTATTCACTCCGACAACTAATAACGGTCTGACTTTTATCGCTAACCTGGCGAATCCATTTCCGAGCGGAATCACGGCATCACCGGGAAGCGCTCAGGGCTTGATGACTTTTGTCGGTCGCGATCTCACGGCCGTAGGAAACAATGGACCGACGAGCATCGTTCTCCAGAGCGAACGGAAGAACGCCAATTACTCGCGGTTTATTGTCGGCATTCAGCGCGAAGTTTGGGGCGGTGTGGGTCTTGAAGCTACATATGTGTACTCACGCGGCACTGACCTCGCGGTCAATCGCGAGCTGAACTACATCCCGCTGGAATGCCGTCGGTCGGACAATTCCAATCCGTGCTTGATCGATCTCAACTCCGCAAATCCCGCGACGCTAATCGCTGATCTGGCGAACTTGAGTACCTACCTTGGTGCAAACGTTGCGAATCCGTTCCGTGGTTTGGTCCCGGACAGCACGACGTGGAACAGCACCAATATCGCGAGAAGACGTCTGCTGACTCCGTTCCCGCAATTCGGAAACGTGTCGGTGACCGAGTACGACGGTTCGAGCAACTTCCATTCGCTTCAGCTTCAGATCGTGAAGAGATTCACGAAAGGCCTGTCGCTGAACGGTTCTTATACGTTCTCGCGTGAGCACCTGAAGAATCAATATTTGAATCCTCAGGACACGGAGCTGACCGAATACATCTCTCCGAATGAGCGGCCGCACCGTTTCACGTTCTCGAGCATCTATGAACTCCCGATCGGAAAGGGCCGCATGTGGGGTAACGACTGGCATCCGATAGTCGATGCGATCTTCGGTGGCTGGCAGGT